>NZ_JBHMIV010000043.1:0-41929 GCF_048060475.1 Nocardiopsis sp. LOL_012
CGGGGCGAGGGAAGGGATATGCATATCGTATCCGCAGCGCCCTCCGATGAATATGCACGCGCGCATAAAGCATATATGAGCGAACATGGACTTATGCGCACCGGCCCGTGACAGTAAAGGCCATGTCCACTTCAACTGTGGAGGCGCCCACCGCGGACGACGTACCGCGCATCGTGGGCGACCTCTCCCGTACATCCGCTGATGTCCGAGGCGTCGTCGTGTTCGGCCGCGACGGGGTGCTGCGCGTGTTCGCACCGCCACTGTCGTTGCAGGAGGCCGAGCGCTGGTCGGCGCTGCTCAACCAGATCGCGTCCCTGGCGCGCGGCGCGGGCAGGCTGCTGGCGCGCGGCGGTCTCGACAGCACGCTGCTGCGGGTGAGCGCCCGCCAGGCGGCGCTGCTGCAACCGGTCAACGACGCCTTCGACATCGGGGTGGTCGTGGAGGTGGAGGGCGGCGCGCACCTGGCGCAGATCGCCCACTCCACCGCCACCGCGGCGGCCCGGCTGTCGTCCGTGCTGCCCGGCCGGGTGTCGCGGAGCATCGGCGCCCCGGTACAGGCGGCGGCATGAACACCGTTTCTGCTTCCCCAGAGCCGCGGCGGCGCCCGGCCGGGATCGGCCGCTGCCCCGGGGTCGTGGTGATGGACCACTCCCTGGTGCGGCCCGCGCCCCACACCAGCGCCCCCACCGGGTCGGACTACGAGCGGCGCGTGTTCGAGCTGTGCGCGGCTGTGGATCGTCCGGTGCCGGTCATGGAGCTGGCCGAGGCGGCCGGGTGGCCCAGCGCGGTGACCAGTGTGGTGGTCAGCGATTTGATCCACGCCCGCCGTCTGATGCCGTGCGCGCCCGCCGCTCCGGTCGCGGCGTCGCGGGTGCTGGGGCACTTGTTGGAGGGCGAGCGCGCGCAGACGCAGGAGGCGGGAACCGCCAGGCTCCTCGTGGTCGGCGCTGAGGGCGCCGAGGGCGCGTTGGAGGCCTTCCTGCGCCACATCGGCCGCACCTATCCGGTCGGCCCCGGCCCTGAGTGCCGCGACCGGGTCGTGCACGCCCTCAAACGGGTCGGGCCGATGTACCTGGCCGTCACCGGGGTGCGCGGGCCCACCCTCGCCCGGGATCTGTGGCCGGACCTGGCCCGCCACGCCCAGGCGGCGCTGCTGCTGGTCAGCGACCGGCACCTGGGGCGGGGGCGGGCCGCCGCCGAGCTGCTCACCGGACAGGAGGATCTGCCGGTGCTGGTGGTGGTGCACCTGGCCGGGGAGGAGGAGCTGCACGGCTCTCAGGTGCGCGAACGGTTGGGCCTGGGCGAGCGGGTGCCGGTGGTCATGGTCGACGCCCACGCCCCGTCCTGTATCGCCGTGGTGGCCTCGGACGTGTACCACCACCTGATCCGCACGGGGGAGGGCCGATGACGCGCGTCATGATCGCCGGGTCCGGGCACGCCGGGCTGGGGGTGGCCACCGCCCTGCTGGCGGCGGGGGTGGAGGTGGACGTGTTCACCACCCACACCACCGAGGAGCTGCTCGCCGGACAGCCCCGGCTGACGCAGTTGACGTTCCCGACCGTGCACGGCCTGGAGCGCAAGGCCGGGCTGGACTTCTGGGACCAGATCGCGCCGGTGTTCTCCCGGATCGGGTTCACCGTCGCCCCCGGCGGGGCCGAGCGGCAGTCGTTCACCGGCCGCCAGGACGCTCTGGGCACGGCGGTGGACCACCGCGCCAAGACCGCGAACTGGCTGCAGGAGGTGGAGCGGCGCGGCGGTCGCATCCGCGTGCAGACGGTCACCGGCCAGGCGCTGGCCTGGTTCGCCTCCAGCGGCATGTACGACCTGGTCGTGGTGGCGACCGGGGACAGCGATCCGCACCTGGCTCCGCTGTTTCCCGTCCGGGGCGGAGCGCGGGCGGACGCCGTGCGCGCGGTGGTCCAGGCCCACTTCGAGGGCGCCCCGCCCGGGCCGGACGTGCAGGTAGTCACCACCCCCT
Organism: Nocardiopsis sp. LOL_012; assembly: GCF_048060475.1. NCBI lineage: Bacteria > Bacillati > Actinomycetota > Actinomycetes > Streptosporangiales > Nocardiopsidaceae > Nocardiopsis > Nocardiopsis sp. LOL_012. The sequence goes on from NZ_JBHMIV010000043.1 coordinate 1,979, forward strand.
TCGGGGAAGTGTTCACCTACCCGGTGCTGACCGCCAACGGCGACCCTTCTTTCCCGGAGGTGTATCCGGCCACGTGTGTGCAGATCTACGCCCGCCGAGGCGGGCGGCTGGACCCGGGGAGCGAAGGGATCGGTGCGGGCCGGCGCGCCGAGCACCTGCAGCGGCTGTGGGACTTCGCCGCCCGGGCGCTGGACACCTACACGCCCGATCTGGCCGAGTGGTGTGCCGGGGCCGACATGGTGGCCCGTTCGGCGCTGCTGCGCCATGTGCGGCCGGTGGCGCGCCGTCCGGTCGCCGTGATCGGGGGCACCCCGGTGCTGGGGGTGGGGGATGCGGTGCTGACGGTGGATCCCACCTCCGGGCAGGGCGCCAACGCCTCCACCCTGGCGGCGGCGACCGTGGCCGGGGCGATCACCGAACGGCTGGGGCGGGGCGGGCCGCTGGCCGACGCCGCCTTCCTGGAGGGCGCCTACGCCGCCTATTGGGAGCGGCACGGCCGGTTCACCAGCCTGTTCTCCGAGCTGGTCACCGATTTCTGGTCGGGTGCGCTGCCCGCCCATGTGCCCGAGCGGTTCGGCCGGAACTTCACCGACCAAGCCCAGGCCGACCGGATGGTCGTGGGCTGGGACGACCCCTCCACCCTCGGCTGGCTGCTCGATCCCTGACCCGTGGCCCGACTTCTCGTCCGCTTCTCCGATGGCGCGCTGCGCCGATGCGAGGTCCCCTCATGCCCGAACACCCCTCCCCCACCACTCGCGAACCGGCGGCGCCCGGTATCTACACCCGCCTGGTCATGCGCGCCCTCTACCCCCTGTGGGTGCACGGCCTGTGCCACCGCCTCGCCTGGGGGGTGTCCAACCGCTGGCTGCGGCGCACCTACCGGCTCCGGGCGGGCCACACCCACCTGAGCGTCGGACCGGGCAACGGCGCGTTCCTGCGCCACCTGCCGCAGGGCGTGCGGGAGCTGCACCTGCTGGACTTCTCCCCCCACTGCCTGCACCTGGCCGCCCGGGCGGTGCGCCGCCGCCGCGGTGTGGCGGTGCGCCCCCACCTGCAGGACGTCCTGGAGGCCTGGCAGGGGTTGGGGGAGGGCAGTGTCGATTCGGTGGACTGCGTGATGGTCGCCCACTGCCTGCCCGGCACCTCCCTGACCGACAAGCAGGTGCTGTTCTCCGAGGCCCACCGGGTCCTGCGGCCGGGCGGGCGCTTCTTCGGCGCCACCGTCCTCACCGGCGGCCCCGGGGTAGGGGTCAACACCTTCGCCCGACGGCTCATCGGCGCCTACACCCGCCGGGGCTGGTTCTCCAACCAAGGGGACACCTCCACCGGCCTGGTCGAGGCGGTGCGCGCGTTCTTCCCCGACGCGGACGTGCGGGTGCAGGGCTGCACCGGGGTGTGGGTGGCGGTCAAGCGATGAGCACCGACACGAGTTCGGGTCAGGACGCGGTGGCGGTAGTGGGGATGGCCTGCCGCCTGCCCGGCGCCATCACCACCCCCCAGGGGTTCTGGGACGCGCTCCTTCAGGGCCGGGACCTGGTCACCGACCCAGCCCCCGACCACCCTCGCGCGGACCTGCTGCCCGCCGCCCTGCTCGACGATGCCGAACTCGGGTTCGACGCGGCGCACTTCGGCCTCTCGGCGGCTGAGGTGGCGGCGATGGACCCCCAGCAGATGCTGCTGCTGGAACTGGTCGAGGAGGCCTTCCAGCACGCCGGGACCACCCTGGCCGCCTGGCGGGGCCGCCGGGTGGGCCTGTGGGTGGGTTCCTCCTGCCTGGACCAGGCGCTCCTGCGTCTGGGTCCGGGGCGGGGCGGCACCATGGTCGACACCGCCGGCGCCCTGCCCTCCATGCTCGCGGGCCGGGTCTCGCGCCACCGGCTCACGCACTGGCGCGGCCCCTCAGAGACGATCGACACCGCCTGCTCGGCCTCGCTGGTCGCACTGCACCGGGCGCGCACGGCGCTGGCGTGCGGGGAGGTGGACCTGGCGGTGGTGGGCGGTACCAACCTGCTGCGTCTGGACACCCACACCCGCATGTTCCGCGCCTCCGGCGTCCTCTCCGCCCGGGGTCGGGTGCGGCCGTTCGACACCGGCGCGGACGGGTTCGTGCGCGGTGAGGGTGCCGGAATGGTCGTGTTGCAGCGCGTCGGTGAGGCGCGTGCGGCGGGGGTGGCGGTACGGGCGGTGCTGGTGGGCAGTGAGACCGGTTCGGATGGTTATGGCACCCCGATCGGCGCACCCTCGGTGCAGGGCCAGCGCGAGCTGTTGGAGTGGACCTACGCGCGCACTCCAGTCGAGCCGGGGCGGGTGGACTATGTGCAGTGCCACGGCACCGGGACACGGGCCGGGGACGCCGCCGAGGCGCGGGCGCTGGGGCGTTTCCTGGCCCGCGACCGGGATACCGGAGGGCCGCCGTTGCTGGTGGGGTCGGTCAAGGCCAACCTGGGCCATCTGGAGGGCGCGGCGGGGATCGTGGGGCTGATCGCGGCGGTTCTGGCGCTGGAGCACCGCACGGTGCCGCCGACTATCGGGCACAGCCGCCCGCTGCCGGTGCTGGCCCAGTTGGGGTTGGAGGTGCCCACCACCGCGCGTCCCTGGCCGCGCACCGGACACCTTCCGACGGCGGCGGTGCAGGCGTTCGGGTTCGGCGGCACCAACGTCCACGCCGTCCTGCAGGCCCCATCGCCTGTCGACAGCGCGGTCCCCGGTTGCGGTGGGGAAGAGAGCGGCGACCATCTGGTGCCGGTGTCGGCGTCCAGCCCCGCAGCGCTGGAGAAGACCGCCGCCCGGTGGGCGGACGCCCTCGAAGAGTGCCGCCTGAATCTGGGGGCGGTGGCCTCCACCGCCGGGCACCGGCGCGACCACCACCGCGGCGCCCGCGCCGCCGCCCTCGCCCACACGTCGGCCGAGGCGGTGCGGGCGCTGCGCGCCGCCGCCGGACGCCCCACCGATACGGCGCTGGCCGGGCCCAGGGTGCCGTTCCAGGGTCGGCCGCGGGTGGTGTTCGTCTACCCCGGCCACGGCGCCCACCCTCTCGGGGACGACGGGCTGGCGGCCGGGGAGCCGGTGTTCGCCGCCGCGCTGGAGCGCGCCCGCCACGCCCTCCACCGCCACAGCAACGGCAACCCAGGCAGCGGGTTGGGGCGGGTGCAGCCCGCCCAGTGGGCGTGGCAGGTCGCCGCCACCGCCCTGCTCGCCTCCTGGGACATCACCCCCGACGCGGTGGTGGGCCACTCCCTGGGCGAGGTCGCCGCCGCCACCGCCGCCGGAGCCCTCACCCTCGACGACGGCGCCCGCGTGGTGGCCGAGCGCAGCCGCCTGCTGGAGCAGGCCGCCCCCGCCGGGGGTCTGCTGGCCACCGCTTTGCGCGCCGACCAGGCCCACGCCCTGGCCGCCGACCGTCCCGGGGTGGGGGTGGCCGCCCTCAACGCCGACCGCTCCACCGTCCTGTCCGGGCCCGAGGCGGACCTGGCCCAGATCGCCGCCCGCCTGCACGCCGACCGGGTGTGGCACCGGCCCGTGGCCGGGGCGCCGCCCGCGCACAGCCCCCTCATCGAGGCGTCCGCCGCAGAGCTGGCCGACCGGCTGCACGGCCTGTCCCCCACCCCGGGGCGGGTGGCGATGCACTCCACCGTCACCGCAGCTCCCATCGGCGGGACCGAGCTCGGGGCGCGCTACTGGGGGCGCCAACTGCGCGCCACCGTGCACCTGCACCGGGTGGTGCGCGCGCTCGCGGAGCAGGAGCATCCGCTGGTGGTGGTCGAGATCGGCGCCCGGTCGGTGCTGGGCGCGGCGCTGGCCGACACCCTCACCCGCGCCCGGCCCCGCTATGCCGTGGACCCGCCGCTGGTCGCGGTGGGGGTCAGCGGGGAGCAGGAGCGCACCGACGCCCTGGCCGCGCTGGCGGGGCTGTACACGTTCGGACTCGACCCCGCCTGGCCCGCCGCGTGGACGAGGGCGGTGGAGCTGCCGCCGCGCGCCTGGACCCGCACCACTACTCCCGGCCCCTCCTCCGATGGTGAGGGGGCGGCGGGGGTGCTGGCCGGGTGCACACCCGACCAGGGGCGCACGGTCATCGCCGAACAGGTGCGCGCCCTGCTCGCCCAGATGTCGCCGACCGACGACGTGCACGGGCGGGACCTGGCCGAGCTGGGGCTGGGCTCGCTGGCCCTGACCCACCTGCACCACCAGCTCCTGCGGCGCCTGCCCGACCTGGCGGGGATGCCCGCCCACACCACGCTGTCCTGCCGCACCCCCGACCAGCTCATCGAGGCCGTCACCGCCCACTGGCGGCCCTCACCCGCACCCACCTCGGTGCCCTGACCCCCGCGCCGAGGAGTGAAGACCCCTGCTCCGCCCCGCCCCCTGAATTCCCCTAACCCCGGGGCGGAGCAGGCCCCCCTTTTCATACCGGCCCACCGACCCGATGACGGAAGAGACGATGCGCACCGCCCAGACCGACCCTTCCCGCGCCAACTGCCGCGCCGCCACCGTCGACCCCGACGCCCTGTTCGTCAAAGGCAGGGAGCAGAACCGGGCCCGCCTCATCTGTGAGGGCTGCCCGGTGCGGCTGGACTGCCTGACCGAGGCGCTCAGGGACAGGATCGAGTTCGGGGTGTGGGGCGGTATGACCGAACGCCAGCGCCGGGCGCTGCTGCGCCGCCACCCCCACGACTGGGACCTGCACCTGACCACCCACGTCCCTGTGGGCGGGCAACGGTGAGCACACCGGCCGCAGCGCTATATGCCCCACTGTTCTCAAGGGCAGAGGTTCCCGGCATCGCCCAATCTACGACGCCGCTTTCCTCAGCAAGCCCTTCGTGATCCACTGCTCCATGGAGGTGCTCGGTGGACGTTTTCCCCTCATCCGCTGCTCTACCTGAACACGTCTTGGAACGCGTGGACGTGCAGGACGCTCTGGAACGCCACGATTTCGGCCAGGTGTTCTACCTCGCTCGCAAATGGGGCGGGATCAGCTACAGCAAGATCGCCGAGGCCTGCGACATCAAGCCCGAACGTGTGGGCACACTCGCCCGGGGCGAAGGTGCTGTCACGACCCACGAGAAGATTCTTCAAGTGTGCGATGGCCTACGTATCCCGGGCCACGTGGTCGGGGTACTGCCCCGTCCTTGGGAAATCCACGATGGGAAACCCCAGTCCGGATACACCACGTCTGGTGTTCCCTCTTCGTCCCCGTCGGCACCAGTGCCCCGAGGACCTGCACCCGGCGATCTGTTGTGGACACAGGCAGAGCAAGGAACGGAGGCCGAAGCGGTCCAGGCTTTCCGCCTCGCTGATCGCCAGGTGGGAGGAGGCCACCTGTACGCAGCGGTCATGCAGTACCTCTCCAGCCGGGTCGGACCCCAACTGGTCTCGGAGAGCAGTACCCCGGGCACCTTCGTCGCCGCTGCCGGGCTGACCGAGATGGCCGGGTGGATGGCACACGACGCCGGGCGGGACGAGGTCGCCGCCCGGCACTTCCAACGCGCCCTGAACCTAGCCTACGCCGGAGGGGGCGGTGCGCTCACCGCTCAGGCATGGGCCAGTCGCGCACACCTGTCTCTGCACAGGGGCGAGACCGCTGCCGCGCTCGTGGCCGCCGAGCAAGCATGGCGGCATCTCGACGGCGGCGAGGACGTCGCTTTGCGCGGCAGGATCCTGGCCATGCGGACCCGGGCCCACGCCGCGAACGGCGATGCGGCTCACAGCCGAAGTTCACTCGCCCAAGCCGAACGCCTCCTCACCTCCGCGTCGTCCGCCTCGGCTTCGGACTGGACCAGCCCTTTCGATCTCGGATCGCTGGCCAGTGAGGCGGCCCGGAGTATGTGCGACATCGGCGACTACACGGCCGCAGCCGAACATGCCCGCCACGCCTTGGAGCTGCGCACCCCGGATCGCGTACGCGCCCGCTCCCTGGCCTCGCTGACGCTCGCCCGCGCCTTGGTCGGCCAGAGGAGGATCGACGAGGCCAGCGCCGTGGCCCAACGGGTGGGGCACGCTACAGCCGGGGTGGGGTCGTTGGTGGTCACCGGTCAGCTTCACCATGTTGTTGAGACCCTGGCCCCCTACAGCAGCGTGAACGGTGTGGGTACGGTGCTTGCAGAGCTGCGCGGTGTCCTCACCCGGCACCAGGGGATGTACCACTGGTTGGGCGATGAGGACCGGAAAGGGGCCTGAGTGGGTGACAACGGGGCGCAACCGCTCTATCTGCGTGATCCGGCGGCGTGGCGGGAACAGCTCGCCGAGGGCAACCGAACCCAGCCGCGCAAGCGCGTGGCCGCTGAGGTCCACCTCCACGATGAGTCCGGGCGGCTGCTCCTGGTCGACCCCGTCTACAAGCCGTACTGGGACATCCCCGGAGGGATGGTCGAGGCGAACGAGCCTCCCCACGACGCCGCCGTCCGGGAGCTAGGCGAGGAACTCGGCCTCGAACCCGTGCTCGGTGCTCTGCTGTGCGTGGACTGGGTGGCACCGCACGGCCCGTGGGACGACCTGCTGATGTTCGTCTTCGACGGCGGGACGCTCTCCTCCGAGCGGGCCGCCTCTCTCCGTCCGACCGACGGGGAACTCCAGGAACTGCGCTGGTGCACCCCCGCCCAAGCCGAGGAGTTGCTCCGCGAGGACGTGTGGGCCCGTACCCGGGCCGCCCTCAGTGCCCGGGAGGCACATCAGACGCTCTACCTGCATGGCGGTCGGCCGATCAGCGGGGGTTGACCGATCGGCGCACGGGCCCCGGGCTGTGGTGTGCGTTGAGCGCGGCGAAGAACAGGTCCCTGGCCCACCGGGCGTCCTCCAGCGCATGGTGCAGGTTCCTCCCCTCGGCGGTGATCCCCAGCTTGGTGGAGACCTCCCATGAGCTGGAGGGCGGCACCACGCCCAGTGCACCTGCGGCGTAGACGGCGGCGTCGATGAGCTGGTAGTGCCAGCCGGGTGTGAGTCCGTGTCGGCGGAGCATCGCCGTGATCGTGCCGGCGTCGGCGTCGGGGACCACGCCGACCCACCGCGCATCCTGGGTCAGTTCGGCCACGGCCGCGGCCACTTCCGCCTCTGTGGCCCTCTCGGCCCCGTCCGCTGGTGGGGCCGGGTAGCGGTCGCCGAACCCGCCGACGGCCAGCGCTTCGGGTGCGGCGTTGGTGAGGTCGAGGTCTTCGATGATCCAGACGTGCTCGGTGGTGCGGCGGCCCGTATCGCGGATGACGGCGATCTCCCACGGGCGCCGGTGGCGTTCGTCCAACGTGGTGAACTCGGTATCGACGAACACCACCGGCCCGTCCGGGGCGGCCCATGCCTGCCCGGCGGTCACCACAGCCGCAGTCCGTCCAGGATGCGGGCCGCTGGGAGCAGTTGCGGGGTGGGGCCGGTGTCCGGTGCGGGGGTGAGCGGCACCTTGTGGTCCAGGTGGATGAGTTCGCGCCAGCGGAGCAGGTCTTGGCGGTGGGCGAGGACGCGTCGCCCGACAGTCCCGCTCAGCCGGTCGGAGGCCAGCATCTCGTCCAGGCCGATACCGCCGGAGAGCAGGCGCCGGGCGGTCACCGGGCCGACGCCGCGCACCCCGGGGATGTTGTCGGAGGGGTCGCCGGTCAGGGCCCGGTAGTCGGGCCACTGGCGGGGCAGGACCCCGAACCGGTCGAGGACGTCGGCCGCCGCGGTGATCTGCCGTTCGGCTGTGGCGGCGGTGTTGAGCACGCGGGTGCGGGGCTGGTCCAGGAGTTGGAGGAGGTCCCGGTCGCCCGACATCACCAGCACCGGCCGGTCGGCTTGGACGGCGCCGGTGGTCAGGGTGGCGATGACGTCGTCACCCTCGGCGGTGTCGATCTCGGTCCAGGGCACCCCGGCCAGGTCCAGGCCGCGTTTGGTGTCGGGCAGCGACTGGATGGGGCTGTGGTCGGCGTCGGCGCGGTTGGCCTTGTAGGCGGGGTCGGCCTGGGCGCGGGCGGTGCTGCCGTGTTCTCCGTCGAAGACCACGACGGTCTGGTGGTCGGCGGCGTGGGCGCTGTGGGCTTTGCGCAGCAGGGCGAGGAACCCGAAGACCCCGGTGAGGTCGCGGGTGCCGTCGCGCGAGGTGATGCGTGCGGGGAACCCGAAATGGCACCGGTAGAGCAGGTGGTGGCCGTCGACGAGGAGCAGGGGCGTGGGCGACATGTTCGTTCCCGGAGAGCATGTGGGCAGGACAGGGAGGGCCTGTGACCGGGGCGAACGGGTCCCATCAGCGGGAGTGTCAGAGTAGCGCACCAGTCCTGTGCTTCGCCCAGAAGAAGCGCAGTGTGGCACTGAGGTTGGGGACGATGTCGCGCCTCTCGGCAGCCTCGGCGTACGCGGCCGGTCGCAGGCGGTCCAGGTCGACGTCGGAGAGCCCGAGGGCTGCACCGATCGCCTCGGTCAGTCCGCCAGACCGATCCGGCGGATAGAGGAGGCCGGTGGTGCCGTGGCGGATCTGTTCGACGAACCCGCCGAGCCGGGGTGCGATGACCACCGGCCCTCCCCCACGTGCCCAGCAGGCGACTTCGAAGGGGACGTTGGCGAGTGTCTCCGAGCGGGAGGGGCATACGACGGCCCGGGTGGAGGGCACGCTGCACAGCGCTCGAGGCAGATCGCGGGTGAAGTGCGGCACCAGGGTCGCGCGCAGTCCCCTGCAGCGGATCTGGTCACGGTAGCGCTTCAGCAGGGGGTCGCGGTCGTGGAAGGGGACGACGACGGCCACGAGGTGCACGCGGTGGGCCAGCGGGGCGAGTGCGTCGATGAGCAGGTCCAGCCCTTTAACGGGATCGGTACGGCCGAAGGTCGCGATGATCGGCCGATCCCGGGGAACACGGTAGGAGTCCAGGACGTGGTGCGCGCGGGGAGGGGGCATCGGGTGCAGGTCGGCGGTGGCCAGGTCGAGGCTGGAAGCGTAGGGGGCGAGCCGGTCAGGCGGCAGGCCGTAGTCCTCGGCCAGGTGGCGGGTGAAGAACTCCCCGACAGCGCCCACCCGCACCCTGGGATCCGCAGTGGCGGCAAGGGCCTTCTTCTCCCACTCCACACGCCCTGGTTCGCGGGTCCGGTGCAGCAGCGCGCTGCCGTACAACGCCACTAGCACCTGTACCCGCTCAGCGGCGGAGGCGGCCAAGGAGACCAGGTGGCCTCCCGCGCCCGCGTAGGGGGTGTCCACCGCGACGAGCAGCACCCGGTCGTAGTCCTGGGCCAGCCGTACGGCCAGCTCGGCGGCCTGCTCGGAGAGGCGTTCCCATACCGGCAGTGACCAGAACTCGGCGGCGGGGTCGTGGTCGAGTAAGTGCAGGAGCGCTCCCGAGGAGGCCAGTCGGGCGCGGGAATGTTCGAGGAGGGCCGGGTCGTAGCCCCACAGGTGCGGTCCGGGGGCGGGGATGGCCATGTGCAGGTCGAACCCGCCCACGTTCGCGAAGAGTTCCCGTCGTCGGTGTTCGAAGGCCGACAGCAGGGTCTGGGTCTGGCGGGCGATGCCGTTGGTGCGGTTGGCGATGCCGTTGAAGGTGCAGTAGAGCAGCGCGCGGCGTTCGGTCATGTCGGTGTCCTTCATCCGGCCAGGTACAGGTCCTCGGGGTTGGGGCGCCAGACCTTGGACTTCTCCGGGTGGGGGCGCATCCCCTGCTCGCCGAGCGCCGTCTCCAGTGCGGTCATGGCCTCCGCCGCTTCGGTGGGCGTCGGGGTGAAGGCGGTGTAGTTGTCGGTCAGCCGCACCAGTTCCAGGTGGCGCAGTGCCTCGTGCCGGTCGACGCCGAGCAGGCGCACGTTGGTGAGCATGGGGCTGAGTCCGCTTCCCGGGTAGAGCGGGGAGGGGAGCGCGTTCAGCGCGGTGCGCATGACCGCCAGGAAGGCGCCGTCGTAGATGTGGACGGCCAGGGCGGTGATGATCTCCTCCGTCTGCGCGCCGCTGGTCACCTTGGCCACGTCCAGGTCGGCTACCCAGGGCCGACCGGCAGTGAGGTGCGCGGCTGCGGCAGCGACGGCCTCCACCCGTCCCCGGCGAGGCCGCCATCCGAACAGCCATGGCGGGTAGGCGTCGCGGTCCAGGACCGGTTCGGCCGCCTGGCGCAGGGCCCGGTGCACGATCCGGTCCTCGACGGTGGGGACGCAGACGCGCAGTTCCTTGCCCCAGCCGGGCCAGGAGACCAGCCGGGGCGGCACCGGTGCCCAGGTTCCGTCGGCCAGGCGCTCGGCCAGCCCGTCCAGGCGTGTGTCGAGTTCCTCGCGGTAGTGGGACCAGGTGAGACCGTCCGGTCCGGGTGCGCCGCCTCGGCGCATGCAGGCGCGGGCAGCCCGTTTGAGCCACCGTGTCTGGGTGAGCAGGGGCATCAGGCTGTGCGGGGCGGCCGACACGGAAGCGTCGCCTCCTCCCAGGGATGGATGGCCGCGGCGTTCGCGAACAGGTCCTTGGCTGCGGGGCCGACCCACATGAGTGTGTCCAGCGCGGCCAGAGCCGGAGTGAACTCTCCGCGTCCCTGCCGGTAGACAGGCGGGGTGTAGGAGGCCACCTCCACAGCGATCCCGGCGCGGGCGAGGGCGCGGCGGTCCAGGTAGGTGGGGCCACTCGGCCCCACACGCAGGCGGGTGGCGCCTCTGGACCGGGCGAGGTCGAGCAGCATCTGTGTCCGGGTGCCTTGGGGGCGCAGACGGCTGGAAGGGGTGAGGGTGACGGGCATTCCCAGCGCGTGCAGGACCAGTCGGATCAGCGCCGTGTTCAGGTCGGCGAGATGGGACCAGGGGCGGTGGTAGATCGCGTGCAGCGGTTCGGCGTAGCGATCCCAGTAGGGGGCCCGCCGGTAGCTGTCGGTGATCGACCGCCAGTGGCGTGCGGCCCACGGGCCCTCCGCGATCCGCACCTGGCTGATCGGCTGGCCGAAACCGCGCCGGACCGGAACCGTCAACCGCAGCGTTCCACCGTGTGGTGCGCGGATCACGTTCCGGCACTGGGGTCCCCGCCCGACGAACTGCACGTGGTCCAGCAGCACCAGTTCGTCGACATCCATGAGCCGGGAGAAGTATCCGCCCCAGGGCAGGTAGGCGGGTTGGTGGGCGACCAGTACGGCGGAAGGTCCGGGCATCTCACACCACCATCCGGTAGACGACGAACTGCTCGGCCGCCTCTGTCCCGGCCCTCGCCCCCGCCACGTCCTCCATGGCGTGGATGCGGGGCAGGCTGCGTGGGTGCGGATCCGGCCGCAGTTGGCTGGCGTAGCAGGCCAGGGCCTCGTCTTTGACGGAACGAGCGCGTGTGATGTCCACGCCGAGCCGGGCAGGGATGGCCGGTTCGGGCCAGTGGTCGTCAGGGCCCCGATAGCCGAGCACGATGCGCGGAGCCCTGGTGCGGGGGCGCGCGGCGGCGAGCGCGGCCTCGTGCACTGTGCGGTGGTCGTGGTGGTGGCTGCCTGCCGCGGGCAGCAGCAGAAGGTCGGGGGCCAGTTGCTCCAGCCCCATGCGTGTGCCGGACTCGATGAACCCCACCAGGTCATAGGGGGTGTTCGGCGTATCCGGGGCGATGAGGTGGTCTGTCGCCGCCAGGGTGTGGCAGGCGGCGTCGAACTCCTTGGCGCGCAGGTCGGCGTCGAGTTCGGGAGCTACCAGGACCAGGATGTGCACCTGGACGCCTTCCTGGGCCAGACGGGCGAGGGTGCCTCCCGCGCCGAGGGTCTCGTCATCGGGGTGCGGGGCGATGATCAGTGCGCGGCTGCCGCTGGGCAGGCCGAAAACGGGCATGGTGAACCCCTTCAACAGCGGGAACCGGTTCAGGAGGTGAGGGAGAGGAAGCGGCGTGCGCTTGCCGCGGGGGTGAGGTGGGCGACGCGCTCCACCGCTGCCAGGGATGCCTGGTGGTAGAGGTCGTGGTCGCCGAGAAAGGCCTCGGCCGCCTCCCACAGCCGGGCGGGGCCGCAGGAGAGGGGGACGGAGGGCCCTGCGGGGCCGATGAGTGCGGGCAGGTGCCCCAGGGCGTAGTGGGCCACGGGCGTACCCACGCTGAGCGACTCCGCGGCGGCCAGGCCGAACGTCTCCGGTGAGGTGGAGCAGTTCACGCTGAGGGCCGCGCGGGCGAAGAAGGGCTGGACGTCCTCCCAGGGCAGCGCCGGGACGAGACGTACCTGGTGGGTGCGCGCGGCGCGTTCACGACAGTGCGCGATCACTTGCTCCTGCATGCCGGGCCAGTACTCGAAGGCGGCGGGTGCCAGAGCGATCTCCACCGGCCGATCGAAGGAGTCGGGGACGGCGTCGATGAGTTCGGCGATGCCCTTGTGCGGTTCGGCCCGTGCGGCGATCCGCACCGGCCCCTCCCTGCAGAGGCGCTCCCGCTCGGGGGTAGGAACCGGTGCCGGGGGCGAGGCGAGCGGATCGGGGACGTCGTACCAGCCGGTGGTGTCCAGCCCGGCGTCACGGGCTTGTCCGGTCAGGAACGGTGAACAGGTGAACACCGCGTCAGGGCGGTGGGCCAGCGCACGGTCCATGAACTCGTCCGTGCGCAGCACCCCCACACGCAACACGCTCCGTACACCGGCTGGGGCCGGAGCCAGATATCCCAGCCCCCAGCTCACATCGGCCCAGCAGACCAGATCCACCCGTTCCCGTTCCAGAACCGCACTGACCTCGGCGCGCACCCCGGTGGGGGCGGCCAGTGCGTGGAGGAGATCCTCCTCGGTCGCGGGGCGCGGAAGGCGCACCGACGCCAGCCTGACCAGGTCCTCCTGGTCTCCCCGGGCCGAGGCGGCGGTGAGGATGAGGCAGCGGTGCCCCAGGGCGCGGCAGCCGTGCGCCAGGGCACCGATGCTGCGCTCGATACCCGCCGGTTCGTTCACACCGTAGGTGAGCAGGACGAAAGCGATGTTCACAAAGGCCTCCGGGAGGGGTGGAGGGTGTCGGGGAGGGAGAGCGGTCGGGTTCCGGTGCCGGTCGGGGGCGGCGGCTCCCACGGGAAGCACACCCAGTCCGAGACGTCCCACACCCACGCGTGCGGGGCGCCGTTCGTGCCGGTGTTGCGGCACAGCGTCACCGCTGGGGCAGAGTGCAACTGCGGTAGGGCCTGGCGCAGGGCGCGCAGGGTGGCGCCGGTGCCGTAGATGTCGTCGACGATCAACGCGCGAACACCTTTGAGATGGGAGAGGTCGACCGGGCACGAGACGAGGGCGTCATCGGTGGCGCCCAGCCGCACCCCTTCGCCGGTGTTGTGGGTGGCGGTGACCGAGACCATCGGCAGACGCAGATCGGCCGCGATCGCGGCGGCGGGCCACAGCCCGCCGCGTGCCACCGCGACCACGAGCTGCGCGCCGCCGGTGGCCGCGAAGCGGGCGAGCAGACGCGCGGCGGCCACCGCGGTCGGATAGTCCAGCGTCCACAGGTGCCCGTCGCTGAAACGGCGGGACGGGGCGGTGTCAGTCATGGCCATCCCCAACCGGAGAGGACCGCACTAGCCGATTCCCAGTGGGTCAGGGGGCCGCAGACCAGGTGGGTGAGCGGTGCGAGGTCAGCCACCGGCAAGGCGTCGAGGTAGTCCGGCGCGACCAGCAGCAGTGCTTCCTCGACCACGGTCCGCGAACGGTAGTCGTCGATGAACTCCCGGGTGGCGGGGCGCAGTTGGCGTGCGCGCTCAGGGGTCATCGCCTGGTCGTAGGGGGCCACCGTCTCCTCGGCGTGCAGCAGCCCGTGGCGTGCCGACAGGATGAGCACACGTCGCCGCAGCTCTTGCGAGGAGCCGATGCGGGCGCGCAGGGGCGGCACGCACCACCCTTCGTACAGGTTCAGTGCCGGTGCGGGCAGGGCCTGCTTCTCGCGGGAGCATCCCACGATGACCAGTCCTGGTGTCATCGGCATGGCGGTTCCTCCCGCACCGGGCGCACACCGATACCCGCTGACCGCAGGTGTGTCGGGACTTCGGTCTCGTAGGCGGCCTGGGCGTAGAGGGAGAGCGAGTTGTAGGATCCGCCGCGGATCACCGCCCCGTCGCCGGGGACAGCGGTGCTGGTCCACTCCCACACGTTGCCGGCCACGTCGAGGAGCCCGTCAGGGGTCGCTCCCGCGGTTCGGTGCCATGGAGGGGCGGTCTGCCCCGGCCCGAGTTCGCGCAGGTTGGCGTGTGCGGCGGTCGGCCTCTCCTCGCCCCAGGGGTAGAGGCGCCGTCCCGCACCGGCCATCCGCCCCCACTCGGCGCTCGTCGGGAGGCGTCCCCCGGCTTCGCGGGCCAGACGTGCGGCCTCGCCCTGGTCGATTCCGGTGACCGGAAGCCCGGAACGGAGGAGGAGGGGCGTCATCGCCCACCACAGGTCCGCTCCGGTCTCACCGGCCCCGGCGAGGCCCCCGGGAATCCGAATCCAGCGGACATCCCAGCCCTCTCGCGCTATGCTGGCTCCAACCTGGGCAGCAGGAACGCTTCCTCTCCGTTGAGGGCCACTTCCCAACACGCGTGGCCGCCCGGAGGGGAAAAGACGGCCCTGCCCGGGCCCGGCGGTTCGTTCAACGGCCACGCCGATCACCCCACAGCAGCGTGTGCAACCGCGTGGACAGGTTCCATCCCCGGCCGACCACCTCATCGGCGAGGACCGCCTGGCGGGTGAGGACCTCCTCGGCTGACCGGCCCTGCGGCATGATCCACACCGGGGCCAAGCGGCACCGCTCGACCAGGTCGGCGACCTCGTCCAGTTCCTCAGGGCGCTCGACCACGAACTTGAAGACCGCGTTGCCGCTCCGCGCAAGGGCACGCAGGACGCCGGGGCGGATACGTCGGCGCTCGGGCATCCCTGCGTTGGCGAGCTTGGGCGAGACATTGAACCGCACCCGGGACAACAGGCCGGGGCCGGGCAGCCGCGTACCGTTGGTCTCCACCTCCACGTCCAGGCCCCCGTCGGTCAGCACCCCCACCGACAGCTCCAGGGCCTCCTGCAGGAGGGGCTCACCGCCGGTGACCACCACCAGGTCGACGTCGGAAGAATGGGCCCGGCTCAGGATCTCTCCCGCGTTGCACCGGTAGGTCTCCTGTCGGCGCACGTACTCGTCCCACTTCCAGGAGTAGGGCGTGTCGCACCAGGAGCAGGCGAGGTTGCAGTCGGCCAAGCGCACGAACACCGCCCGCCGACCAGAGCTGGGCCCCTCACCCTGCACGGTGGGTCCAAACACCTCGCTCACCACCAGGTCTGGCCCGTCGTAGGTGGGGCTGAGCAGGAGACTCACCGCTCCACCTCCCAGCGGGCCCAGCTCGTCGGGCTCTCCGCGACCGTCACAGCGCTCAGGCTCGCGCCCAGCCCGGGTTCGACATGGGCGATGAACCATTCGCCCATGTGCCGGGCCAGCAGCTCGCTGGTGGGCTCCGCGTCGAGTGCGTCGTTGAGCAGGCGGTGGTCCATCTGCTCGTCGAGGTAGGCGGCGAACGGCGCCAGGTCACCGAAGTCGGTGACGAACCCGGGAGGAGCCAGCGCGAGCGATACCAGTTCCACCGTCACCGTGTAGGTGTGACCGTGCAGCCTGCTGCACTTGTGTCCGGAGGGCAGCGTGCTCAGGAAGTGTGCGGCGTCGAAGGAGAACGACTTGCCGATCCTGTACCCCATCACGCACCCGCCGTTTCCATGTACTCGGTGGGATCGGGAACCTGGGCGGAGATGAACGCGCCGCGCCGTTCGCGGCAGGTCGAACAGGTCCCGCAGTGCCACTCCAGGCCTTGGTAGCAGGACCATGTGGCCTCGAAGGGGACGCCCAACCGGTGGCCGTGGGAGACGATCTGCGACTTGGACCAGGTCACGTACGGGGCCAGGACCCCCACGTCGCCGAAGCCCTTCGTGGCGGTGCGGGCCAGGTCCTGCACGGCCCGCACGAAGGCGGGGCGGCAGTCCGGGTACACCTCGTGGTCTCCCGAGTGCCCGGCGAACGCGACGGTCTGCGCGTTCCAGGAGACGGCTGCGCCGATGGCCACGCTCAGGAAGATCGCGTTTCGGGCCGGCACGACGGTGGTGCGCAGTGTCTCGGTGGTGTACTCACCGGATGGGACCGCGATGTCGGGGTCGGTGAGTGCCGAGCCGCGGAGAACGGTCTTGAGTGGGTTCAGGTCCACGACGCTGTGGCGGGCTCCCAAACGGTGGGCGAGGCGTCGGGCGGCGTGCAGTTCACGCCGGTGTCGTTGGCCGTAGTCGAAGGACAGCAGTGTGACTTCGTGGCCGTTGCGGGCCAGATCGTAAGCGAGCACGGTGCTGTCCAGGCCGCCGGAGGCGGCCACGACGGTGCGAAGGGTGGTCAACCTGTCCTCCCAGGTCGATGACGAATCCGGGGTCCGCCTTGTGGCCGTTGAACGGCCGCAAGGCGGCACGGCAGGGTCTGCGCGGGGTTCAGGGCGCAGGTTCTGCGAGGGAGGGCACCGACCGTGGTCTGCGGGTCAGGTATCCAGCGGTGTCACGGTCGGCCCCGGACCGGAAGCGGGCGAGAACGCCGTTTCCCGATCACCGTCATCGTCGCGATCGGGCTGGTGCCCCGTCTTGCCCTCAATGGGGGTACCCATCATGGGGGTGGGGATTGGAAAGCTGCTGTCGCCCACAAAGAGCAACCGCGCACCCTCTTACCGAACGTCGCCGGGCCACTATGCGGTTGCGACCCTCGGTCGCCCCGAAGGGCGACCGCCACCGCCCTGCCCTACGGCGGCATGCTCACCGCCAGCGTGTTGCGACCCTCGGTCGCCCCGAAGGGCGACCGCCACCGCCAGGTGCTTTCAGCGTGTCCTGGAGCGGTCAAGGTTGCGACCCTCGGTCGCCCCGAAGGGCGACCGCCACGAGGCCGTCGGTATCGCCGCGCTTGTCGGCCTCGTGGTTGCGACCCTCGGTCGCCCCGAAGGGCGACCGCCACTTGGCCGAAGCGTTCCCACAGGTCGTCTGTGGTTCGGTTGCGACCCTCGGTCGCCCCGAAGGGCGACCGCCACGGGCGCCGATCGCTGAGGACAAGCTGTGGATCGAACCGTTGCGACCCTCGGTCGCCCCGAAGGGCGACCGCCACCCTGCGGACGCGATCGCCCACGCCATCACCACCGCGTTGCGACCCTCGGTCGCCCCGAAGGGCGACCGCCACCATCGACTCGGTGCGCCGCCACTGGTGGTAGCCGCCGTTGCGACCCTCGGTCGCCCCGAAGGGCGACCGCCACACGAGACCTCCCGCGCCTCTGGCCGCGCCGACCGCGTTGCGACCCTCGGTCGCCCCGAAGGGCGACCGCCACTTGGCCGAAGCGTTCCCACAGGTCGTCTGTGGTTCGGTTGCGACCCTCGGTCGCCCCGAAGGGCGACCGCCACGGGCGCCGATCGCTGAGGACAAGCTGTGGATCGAACCGTTGCGACCCTCGGTCGCCCCGAAGGGCGACCGCCACCCTGCGGACGCGATCGCCCACGCCATCACCACCGCGTTGCGACCCTCGGTCGCCCCGAAGGGCGACCGCCACCTATGAGGTCGACGCCGACGCCGTGGCGGCCGCGTGGTTGCGACCCTCGGTCGCCCCGAAGGGCGACCGCCACAACCAGTGGTACCCCAGCCAGCAGCGCCACAAGCCGTTGCGACCCTCGGTCGCCCCGAAGGGCGACCGCCACAAGACGGTCTTCATCGGCGGCGCCACGGTCACGTTGCGACCCTCGGTCGCCCCGAAGGGCGACCGCCACCCCTGGACGGCGATACCGAGCTCAGCCCCTATGAGTCGTTGCGACCCTCGGTCGCCCCGAAGGGCGACCGCCACCGGTGGGCTCGTGTTCCTGAGCCCTGGTGCGTGGGTGTTGCGACCCTCGGTCGCCCCGAAGGGCGACCGCCACTCCTGCATCCACGGCCGCTGCGGGTGGTACAGGTCGTTGCGACCCTCGGTCGCCCCGAAGGGCGACCGCCACGCCGCCGCCGTCGCCCTGGCCGACCGGATCGCGTGGTTGCGACCCTCGGTCGCCCCGAAGGGCGACCGCCACAGGCGGCGGGCACGAGGTCGCCGACCCAGTCGCAGGAGTTGCGACCCTCGGTCGCCCCGAAGGGCGACCGCCACTCGTAGAGCTGCTCTGCGAGCACGCCGCCGCCCTGGTTGCGACCCTCGGTCGCCCCGAAGGGCGACCGCCACGACAAGCTCCACCCCATCGTCGACCACCGGTGGAAGTTGCGACCCTCGGTCGCCCCGAAGGGCGACCGCCACGGCACGACCGACGCGTAGCCGCGCATCCAGGACACGTTGCGACCCTCGGTCGCCCCGAAGGGCGACCGCCACCGCTTCCGCTTCACGAGCCTGATCGACGTGGACGTTTGCGACCCTCGGTCGCCCCGAAGGGCGACCGCCACCGCCCAATACCAGTTCGCGCTGCTGCACAACCACGATTTGCGACCCTCGGTCGCCCCGAAGGGCGACCGCCACCACGTCGGCGATCACCTACGGCAAGGCGTTCTTCGATTTGCGACCCTCGGTCGCCCCGAAGGGCGACCGCCACGATCCGCGGACTCGCGGTGCGCCGCCGACTGATCTTTGCGACCCTCGGTCGCCCCGAAGGGCGACCGCCACTGCTGCTCTCGGTCGGCGTCCGGCAGCAGTGAGGCTTTGCGACCCTCGGTCGCCCCGAAGGGCGACCGCCACAGCGTGTGAACTGGGAAAACCCTTCCAAGAACCACGCTGAACACACTTCCGGAAACGGACATCAAGACCGAAACAAACTCAAAATTGGTTGAGAACCGTCCTGGGATTCCATGATCACTTCTGGTTCCTCACTACAACACCAACGATTCCTCGTGAGGAAGACGCTGTGCGATCCCCAACGTGTTCACGGAACCGAACGTTCCTCGAGGCACCTTGTAGATACGCACACTGTCCTCACTGTCATCGATGATCCGCTCGATCCGATCCGTCAACGTCAACAGCTCAGCCTCAGTGCACACCACTTCGAACACCGATTTCTGTACTCGCAGGCCATAGCCTTCACAGAGCTTGGCGACCTGCCGCAACCGACGTGCCCCTTCAGGCTCTACGGTCGCCACGTCATAAGTGACCAAGAGTTCCATCACAGCGTCCAAGGCAGGTAGTCGGGAAGGTCACCGCGTACGTGGCGGGCTAGGATCCGGGCCTGGGCTGCAGGAAGCAGGGCCATCGGAACTTTCCGGCCCAGGAGCCGGTGAGCAAACTCCTTCTTCCGGTGGGCTTGCCACTGGGTGAGAACCTCTTTCCTCCCTTCTTCGGTCAACTGCACGGCCCCTCCTGGAAGGGTCTCGAAGTGATCCGAGCGCACCTGTTTGCGGTTGACCAGGGTGAGCGCGATCCTGTCGGCGGCTACGGGCCGCAGCTCTTCCATCAGGTCCAATACCAGTGCGGGTTTTCCAGGGCGCAGCCCGTGCAGGAAACCGATATAGGGGTCCAATCCCACCTGCTCGCATGCGCCGTGCACCATCGAACGGGTCAGCCCGTACAGGAAGGACAGTAGGGCGTTGGCCGGGTCGGTGGCGGGTCTCTTCACCCTGCCGGGAAAGTCGATTCCGGTGTCGGTACGCAGCATGAGCGCGAACGCTTCGAAGTAGACGCGGGCCGCGCTGCCCTCCACACCGAACACCGAGTCCACGTGCTCGGTTTCGGACAGACTCTCCACAGCGTCGGCAAGCGTTTCGGCGACCTCTCGCAGGCGTGTCCTGTGTTTGGGGGCGTCCCGTGCTGCGCGCAAGACGACCTGGCGGCAGTTCTGGATCTTGCCCGCGACGCACGCCTGGGCGATTCCCAAACACTGGACGGGGTCGGCGTGGGCCAGGTGTTGGGCGTGGCGGAGCAGGACGTTGCCGCGGGTGGGCCCGTCGGTGCGGTTGAGGAAGCGGCCTCCCCTGCTCATCCACACGATGGGGCGGCCATCCTCGGCACAGCGTGACATCAACTGGGAGCTGATCTGGATGTTGCCCATCACCACGATCGATTCCAACCGGCGCAGCGGTAGCACGTGGCGTTGCGGAACCTCGGGGATGACTACGCGCACCGTGTCGTGCTCCAGGTGCAGGGATGCTCCAGGGGTCTGGATGTAGAGGGTGTTGAGGAGTTCAGTCATCCCAGTCCGTCTCGGGGGCCGGGGAGAACAGCGCCCCCCGGAGCTTGTCGAACTTCTTGTGGTTGGCCAGGACCTTGGGCATGCAGGTGATGTTCATCGAGCAGCGGCGGCACCGCTGGTCCGCTGCCGGGGCGGGAAGTCGGGTTTCGTCCATGACCTCCCGCACACGTTCAGCGGTTCCCACCACGCGGGCGCGTAGGTCGCCGTCCATGCTGATGGTGTGGCGGCGCCGGTCGGCGGAGGAGTACACCGCTGCCGAATCGATCGTGGTGCGCAGCCGTTCCTCCAGGCACATGGCCTGAGCCGCGGCCTGGACGTCGGCGGGGCCGCCCGGGGTGTAGGGGCCGGATTTGTGTTCCACCGGTAGGACCGTGCCGTCGTCATAGATCTCCACCACGTCGCACACCCCGGTCAGGCCGAGCCCGTGATGCCAGACTGGGAGGGCGCGCAGGGTGCGCACCCCTGGCCGGTTGTCTTCGCCGGGCTCGTGGACGCGGTGGTGGAGCAGGGTGCCGCGCACGGTGGAGGCGTCGTCGGCGTAGCCGTCCTCGAGCAGGATCAGCCCAGCCTGGCGGGGGCAGTAGTCGTAGTGCTCCAGGGCTGAGAGCATCACCGGGGTGCGCTCCAAAAAGGGTGCCTCTGGTGCGCTCATCCCACGACCTTGGTGAGGGTGACGCCCTCGGGCAGTCCCTCCTCGGTGACTTGGACCTTGTAGCCGTCGAAGGAACGCACGTTCGTCTGGTCGAGGCTGGAGACCTCCACTCGCTCAAGGAGTTCATGGGCGGGAGCGCGGCCGAACGCGTCGTTGTGGGTGAACACGTACAGGCCCCGCAGCGCCATCTCCCCGCGGGTAGAGGCCCGGTCGTGTTCGAACATCAGCGTCATTGCTCGCCAGAACACCTCCAGGTCCTGCTCAGTGACGCCGGTGCGCTGGGCGAGAGGGGCACTGAAGTGTCCATAGCCTCGGAACAGGCCGTAGGGGAGGGTGTGTTTGGTGCCCATCTCGGTGCTCTCCCCCTTCTCTACGTCCTCTTCACGGGTCTGGGTGACACGGGTGATGCCGTGCTGTTGGGGCAGCACAGCGTCGATGGAGCGGGAGAAGGTGAGCTGGATCGGGCCCTGGACTCGTCCGGCGGGCTTCTTTCCGGTGCTCATGACGGCGCCGAACATGCGCACGTCGAAGAAGTGTCCGCACATCCACTTCTGGGCCTGGGGTTCGGACACGCGGCGGTTCTTCTTGTCGGCGTCCAATTCCAGGGCGTCGTAGGCGCGTTCGTGCTGGGAGTTGAGGGAGGTACCGGTCTCGACGTAGATGTCGTAGCCCTTTTGGCCGTGACAGAGCAGGGCGATGGTGTTGCGGATCTTGCGCTTGATGGCCACGTCGGTGACCAGCCCCTGGCCGGTTTCGGGGTCGGTGCGCGGCATGCCTCCAGCATCGGGGTCGCCGTTGGGGTTGCCGTCGCGGACGTCGAACAGGAACACGAAGTCGTGCTTGCGGGTGGGGTCCAGGTGGGCGCGGGCGGTGGTGGTGCTCATCTTCAAGGGTCCTTTCGTGAGTCTCAGAAGTCGGGCGGACTATTCAGTGCCGTCATCCTGCGTGGGTTCGTCATCAGAGTTGTCTTTGGCCGCTTTAGCTCGGGCCGCGGCTGCGCGGTCATCGGCACGCTGTTGGTAGTAGCCCAGGGTGAACAGGGCGCGGCCTTCCAGGTCCAAGGTGGCCGGCGGTGCCCAGCCCAGACGGGTGTAGAGCTCCTCCAAACGGCGGTTCAGCCCGCTCCACGCGCCCCGGTTGTCGCGCCGGAGTTTCTTGAGGTGGCTCTTTGCGGTGTCGTGGATCATCTCCATCACCGGAAGCGGGCGAGCCTTGGCCGCAGTGAAGTACTTGTCGGCGATGGTGGTGTTGGGACCCTTCTTGGTTTCGGGGTCGCGCAGTGCCTGGTACTGGATCTGCTCGAAGATGGCGAACAGCCGCCCACACAAGATGGCGGGGTGGGTGTCCTCAGGGTTGAGGGTGGGCATCACGGTCTCCCGGAGGTCTGGGTTGAGGCGGATGAGTAGGAGTTTGAGCAGGGCCATGCGGGGCAGATCCAGACGCCCATCTGCGCCGATGCGTTGGTCCAGGTGTTGGAGGAGAGACTCCGGGGGCCGGTGGTTTTCGCCACGTAGGGCCATGGCCAGCAGGGTGCGCTCCGCGTCTTTGGGTTCGCTTCGGTCGACGTACTTCTTGTCTTCGTCCTTCCAGCGGCCCAGACAACGCGCCATCCGCCCCAGACCCACGTACTGGGGCTCGGTCTGCCACAGATCCTGGATTCGGTGGTCGTCGAACCAGGTACGGGCGTGGGTCATCGCCTCGCGCAAGGGAATGTCGAGCCAATCGCGGACCACGACCCGGCTCTGGTTGGCCGACAAGGTCAGGGCGTAGAAGGCGTTGGGGTCGGTGCGGGAGTTGACCAGCCCGGTATGAGGCTGGTCGAGTTCGGTGAAGAGCGCGCGGATGTCCTCAGGGCGAGCTTGCCGGAGCGAACGCAGAAAGCTCATTTTCGTGGGACGTTTGAGCCACCAGACGGTAACGCTGTCGCTGGTGCGGTAGCGGTGCTCGTCTTTGGCCAGTAGGGAGTTGAGCACAGCGGTGGCGGTGCTGCCGCATCCGTCGCAGATGGGGATGTCGGAGAGCTGGGTGCGGCCGCCGCGGCCTTGGGCGGACTTGTTGACCGAGACTAGGACTGTGTCGCGTCCCATTCCGGTGGGCACCGGGATGGATCCGGCCTTGACGGGTTCAGGGATGGTGTCGAGCAGGACACCTTCCCGACCGCAGGCCAGACATACTCCCGGTCCTGCTTTTCCTCCCTTGCGGTCGGAGACAACGGTGCGCCACACGGATACGGCACTGGATACCTCATGGGCCCATCGGCCCTCCACTCTGAGGGCGACGATGTCGCTGGGTTTGGCCTTTTCCGGAATGTGGAGGTGGCGGTGGTCCCGGCGGTGGAAGAACGCTGTCACGGCCTCGGCCACTGTGGTGTCTTCCTGGTTGTGCTCAGCCCACCGCTGCACCAGGTCGATGTAGGTGTCGTTGCGGCGGATCGCTTCAGCCTCGGCCTTAGCTGAGTCGTTAGCGGGCATAGCGAGTACATACTGGAGGGTGTCCACCAGCAGCGTTGGAGGCGGTTTTGATCCCGATCGGTACACATAAGGTGTCGCCAGTTCGGCACCGTTGGGGTTGTCGGTATCGGCGAGGGATCCCAGAGCGGGGGCTCCGGAACTGTCCACCGACTTCACCTGGCCTTGTGCGTCCAGGGAGATGACCCAGCGCACCCGGCGGTGCCTGTAGTAAACCGGCGGCAGGTCCAGGTGTGGGGCGTGTTCGACCAGACGGTTCAACAGCATCGGTTCACCCCTTCCCGCCGGTGCGTTTGCCGGCCCCGGCGGTGGGCAGCTCCGCACCCTGTGCCGGAACCTCGAGAGCACCGTTGTCGAGGTGGGCGTGGAACCACCGGTAGGACTCGCGATCTTCGGTGTAGTCGATGCTGTGCAGCATCACCCCTAGGTCTTCACTGTCCTTGATCGGTTCCGCGGTGGTGGCTCTGCCAAAGGACGCAGAGAACTCCCGGGTGCCCAGGAAGGGTTGGGAGAAGCAGGCTCCGCGTTCGACACGCCGACGGAACTGGTCGCGGTACTTGGCTTCAGGAGCGTCTGCGTGCGGGCGCAGGCGGATACGGGTGTGTATGCGGTAAGCCACATCGCGCAGGCAAACCATGTTGCGCTGGTCCCGATGCTCTTCGGCGTCGAAGCGGTGCCGATGGTCGCTCATCGCTTCGCGTACCCAGTCCAGGCTCAGGGTGGAATCGACTTCGTTGCGGCGAACGGAGAACCACCGAATGGGTTTGAGTACCTCAATACGCACCACCTGGTAGCTGAACTCCGGTTTCCAGAAGATCGCCTCCAGGATCCCCTTTGCAGCCGAAGGAGTCATGACCGAGTAGCTGAACCGTTCGGTTTTGAACTCCGGGCGTGTAAAGCAGGCGTAGGGGCCCTGGACCTCCACCACCAGGGGCGGGTGCGGGCCGGGTCGGTGGCGGGATCTGGTCAAAACACGTACTCCTTCGAATCGGTCAGCTCGATGCCGCGCTGCGCGCGGTGGTAGTCACCCAGCCACTCGACGAGGTCTCCCAGAACAGGGCTGGTCAGGTCAGCGTGCTTGAGGGCCAGTGCCTTGGGCAGGCTCGCGATGTAGGGGCGCAGCCGCCGCAGGAGGTGGCCGCTACCCGCAGCACCGGCCCGCAGGTGCTGGATGAGGCGGAGGCACTCGTCCTGCTCCTCCTGGTCCGGCGTGCTGTGCGGGACCACCACTGGGACGGTGTGCTCGTCGATCATCCGGAACAGCTCAGCGACCTTCGGGAAGTCATAGTTCTCCCGCCGCTCCTGAATCGTGGCGCCCACCGCTTCGACGTTGGCGCGGGCAAAGCGTTCGGTGTAGTAGGCCTCCATCACCGTGACGTCGTCGGGAAAGGCGCGGCCCGGCCCGAAGTACTCCTGGGTCACTCCGAGAGCAGGGCCATAGACACGAGCGGCCGAGGCGTCCCAACCGTCGATGTCGAATACGACCACCTCGCCTTCGGCCAGGTGTCCATTGCGGTTGCACCGACCAGCGGCCTGTTGCATCGCCTCGGCAGTAGCGAACGCGCGGAACACCGTAGGGAAGTCCAGATCCACACCGGCTTCGACGAGCTGGGTAGAGACCACTGCCACCGGTTTGCCCTCTTTCAGGAGTGCGCGGATCTTCTCCAGGTGTCGTTTGCGGTGCGCGGAGGTCATACGGGTGGACAGGTGCCACACCGGGCCGTTGTCTGAAGCTCGCTGCTGTTCCATCAGAGTGTGCAACTGAGCAGCCTGGGCCGTGGTGTTGCAGATGACCAGGCTCTGCCGCTGGGCCGCGGCACGCTCGGCGACCTGGTCGGGGGTGGGTTTGGGGGAGACCCACCACTGGTAGCGGACCCGGTTGAGCGCCTTGTACAACCGCTCCGGTTCAGGGATCAGATCATGCACAGGCAGATCGCGCACCACTTGGAGGTTGCCGTAGGCGGGTTGGGTGGCTGAGGCGAGCAGGACAGTGACGTTGAAGTACTCGGTCAGGGTGCGCAACACCGACAGGATCGGCAGTAGCAGGGAGTCCGGCAGGGACTGGACCTCGTCCAAGATGAGCACGGACCCGGGGATGTTGTGCAGACGGCGCATCGCGGCGGGCCGGTTGCTGAACAGGGACTCGAACAGCCGCACCGTGGTGGTGACCACGAACGGTGCGTCCCAGTTCTCCGCGGCCAGGCGCCGCCACCGCTCCGCCGGGGAGACAACCGCTGTGGGTGTGTCAAGGTCGATACCGCTGTGGTGTTCCAGCACCGTCGGCACATGGCCGGGGTGATCCAGCAGGCCGCGGTAGACCTGGGCGTTCTGTTCGGTGATCGACATGAACGGCACTGCGACGATCACACGCCGCAGATCGTTGTCGGCTGCGTGGTGGAGTGCGAATCCCGCGGCGGAAAGCGTCTTGCCCGATCCGGTGGGCGAAGGCAGACGGTAGAGCCCCACTGGCCCACCCGCACCTGACAAGGCCTGGTCGTAGATCTCGCGGCGCAACGTGTTCACCGGTGAGTCCACTGCGTCGGCCAGCATCTGCTGGCGAGCGATCTCGAAGCGGGCCACCAGATCGGTCGCGTCCAGCGGGTGGGCAAGACGGGGCTGCCCGTCGAAGTGCTCAGCGGTGTCGAGGTAGTCGGCGTCCACCACCGCGCTGAAGACCATGCGTACGAGCACGTCCACGGCCATAGGGTCCTGGGCTTCCTCAATCCAGGAAGGGAAGCCAGGCCCGGTCAGAATCTCGGGCACGATCTGGCTTGCACGATCAATAGCTTCCTCGACCTGCGGCTGGTACTTGCCTTCGGCCGCGCCCAGCTCATCGTTCAGACGGCTGAGAGACACCAATCCGCCATGATGACCGAAGACTACTCCGCAGAACACATCCAGACCCTGATGTTCAGCCAGCCAGGTCCCGGCGTGCTTGTGCGGAATACCGACTCGGCCACCGGTTCGCTCGGCCCTAATCAACCCGTCCTGCCAGTCGCAGGCGCCTTTGCCGACGTCATGCAGGTGGCCCAGATGACGGGCCAAGTCAGCAGCATGAAACGCATGGGCGTTTTGTCCGGCTCGGCGGCCGGTTCCCCTCAGATGCTCCTCCAGAGAATGCCGTTTTCCCAGGTGGTTAGCGCTATGCCCCCATAAGGCCACAGGTGTGCTCCAGGTACAGCTCGTTCACGAATGCCACGAGCCAGGAACCTACTGGACCCCGACGACATTTTTCAGCGCTTCCAGAAAAAAGACAAAAGAGACACCCCAAGCAAGCCCTAAATAGAACATTGAAGGATAAAAACGTCAGACTCCCACACCTGAGTGAGGTTTTCTCAGCGAAGGTCATTTCCACTGCCCGTTGAGGGCGAGCGCGGCCCCTACGGTGTCGCCGATCCGTGAGGGACTCAGCGTGATCCGCTTGAGCGCGCGCCAGCGCTCCTTGAGCTCGGCGGCGGTGCGCTCCCCCAGCGCCCGCGCTCCCCGAAGGAGAGCGTTGTAGGCCCGGGTGTCGGCGTGAAGGCTCAGGTGGGAGCCGCCGTGGGGCTTCTTGTGCGGGTGGTGGACGCCGATCCCCGCCCCCTGGTATCCGGCGTCGGCCAGGGTGGGCAGGCCCTCGGCGGCGGCCTTGTAGAGCGCGGGCAGGCAGTGCTCGCGGGCGGCGGTGATGTCGTTGGTCGAGCCCGGCTCCGCAGGGCCGGTCCACAGCGGGGTGCCGTCCGGCGCGGACAGGAACTGCACGTTGGCTCCGAAGGAGCGGTGTTTGCCGGAATACCATGCGTCCACCTCCTTGCCGTGGCCGTTGAGATGGGTGGCGGTGACGCGGTCGGTCTCCACCAGAGTTCCGTCCAGGACCACGTGGGCCGGGCCCCGGTCCCGGGCCTGCTCCAGGACCCGGTGCAGGTCCGGGCTCTGGTCGGCGAGGACGTCGATGCCCTCGTGGAGGCAGCGGTAGCCGGTGGCCTGGGAGACGCCGGCGTCGCGGGCCAGACAGTGCACGCAGCCGCGCTCGCGGAACCAGCGCAGCACCAGCACCGCCTGGCGGAAGGGGCCCAGCGCACGCGAGCCTTTGGGGGGTGCCGATCGCGCGGCGGTGGGCGGCCAGTCGGCGGGAGAGGTACTCCACCACGTGGCGGGGGACGTCGAGTGTGGCAGCATAGGTGACCAGCGCAAAGCCTCTGGTTCAGCGGACGATCTTGTGGTGAGAACCGTCCTACCAGGGGCTTTGCGTCTGTCTGCGGGCGGGGTACGGCTCGTTCGTCTTGGGGACGCCCTGTTCGGTGCTGTTGCGCACGGCTTCACGAAGACCATTTCGCTGAGAAAACCTCAGTGTTTGAGGTGCCCCGAACGACGACCACCACGCCGCCCACCGCCAGGCGCCCGGCCTGGAGCTGTAGTTGCGACCCTCGGTCGCCCCGAAGGGCGACCGCCACAGCTTGCCGCCGCAGGGATGCCCAGCGCCCCGGAAGTTGCGACCCTCGGTCGCCCCGAAGGGCGACCGCCACAGCCCCGGCCAGGAGACCCCCATGGACGTGTACACCGTTGCGACCCTCGGTCGCCCCGAAGGGCGACCGCCACCGAGCGACCAGGAGCCAGCCCCAGACCCGGGAGGTGTTGCGACCCTCGGTCGCCCCGAAGGGCGACCGCCACACGACCTGGCTGCGGTGCGCGTTCGGGGAACGGCGGGGTGTTGCGACCCTCGGTCGCCCCGAAGGGCGACCGCCACCGGCGGCACCGACAGCCTGCACACCAAGGTCTGGTGGTTGCGACCCTCGGTCGCCCCGAAGGGCGACCGCCACTGGATCTGGCGAGCACCGGCGGCGGCGTACAGCTCGTTGCGACCCTCGGTCGCCCCGAAGGGCGACCGCCACAGCCCCGGCAACGCCGCCTTCCACTGGCGAAACTTGGTTGCGACCCTCGGTCGCCCCGAAGGGCGACCGCCACCTGGCGGCGGGGGCCGACCTGGGCGTGCTGGTGACGTTGCGACCCTCGGTCGCCCCGAAGGGCGACCGCCACGCGCGTCGTTCGCCGCGTAGCTGGTTCTCCCACGTGTTGCGACCCTCGGTCGCCCCGAAGGGCGACCGCCACGCCGGAGTCACTATCCGGTCCCGCGACGGCAAGGTGTTGCGACCCTCGGTCGCCCCGAAGGGCGACCGCCACCCTCTGCCTCGTCATCGGCCGGTACGCGTACTGCGTGTTGCGACCCTCGGTCGCCCCGAAGGGCGACCGCCACTCTGGAGCACGTTGGCCGCGTTCTGTGCCAAGGCGTTGCGACCCTCGGTCGCCCCGAAGGGCGACCGCCACACCTGCTCGGTGCCGGGCTGGTGTGGCTGTGGGAGTTGCGACCCTCGGTCGCCCCGAAGGGCGACCGCCACCGGCGAGTTCGTCCGCCGTGCGCTGGGCGTAGTGCGGTTGCGACCCTCGGTCGCCCCGAAGGGCGACCGCCACCTGGCGCCGCGAACGCCTACCGCGAGGTGTACGACGTTGCGACCCTCGGTCGCCCCGAAGGGCGACCGCCACGGCGCGTGAACTGGGAAAACAGCTCCAAGAACCGCACTAAATACAGAACCAAAATCAGACATTCAACCAAAAAACACACCAAAACCCATTGGGTACCACCCCGGGGTTCTCTGATCACTTCAGGTTCCCAACCAAGCCACCAGTGCCTCACGGCGGATAAGTCAATGCCAGAGTATTCCCAAGCCCTGACACTTTCAGATCGGTACATCCTGTCAAGACCGGAACTTCCTCTCCCCAGGAACACAAACAGGATTCAGACGCGGGTTCTGACTTGGTGCACAGGATGCCCCAGCTCCCGCGTAGGGATGGTGCTCTCCTCCTGGTCGAACCCATCACGCTCGGGGTTGCACAAGATGATCCGGAACCGGGCGAACCCGCACGGCCAGTCGTAGTCCAACGCATCCAGCGACGTCGACGCCCCGCAGCAGGGCACCGTGATGGCGAGCGAGGCGAAGCCGTCCCCACTGTGGGCGCGGTCGAGCCACTCGACCCACAAGCCGATGTCGACCATGGCGCCGCAGTGCGAGCAGCCGATGCTGTCCAGGTCCGGCCCGCAGTCAACCAGGACGGGCCCGTCGTACCAGGCAACGTCGATCCCGGAAGCCGCTGGGGCCAGGGCCGCAGTGTTCTCGGCAACGCAGTCGGCCGCTGCACGACCGGGCTGCCAGTACGGGTCCGTCTGCAGGGCCGACAGGACGTCATCACTCACAGGACCACCCGGTTCCTTGGACGAAGGCTCCCTCCGGCCCTGCACGATGCCTTCTAATCCGATGGCCGCAGGTTCGAATCCTGCCGGGTGCGCCACAAAACCCCAGGTCAGACCGGGTGTGCCGACTCACCTCAAGCACGGCGCCGCACTGATGGGTCCAGGGTGGGCCCGAGCTGGGTCCACACCCCGGCGCCCACGCCTCGCCTGCGCGCACCGGCGGACCCTCCCGGCATCGCGCAGCACCAGCCACGCGGTCCGCTCAGCCGCTTCCCTGGCCACTTCCGGTAGGACGCTGGCGTAGGTGTCCGCGGTCAGCACGATACTCGCATGGCCCAGCATCGCCTGGACCACCTTCAACTCCACCCCCGCGGCCAACGCCAACGTCGCCACCCCGTGGCGCAGATCGTGCAACCGCACCGGCGGCAGGCCGCTCTCCGTGTTCAGCTTCCGGAAGAGGCGCGACAGACGCTCAGGGGCCAACGGCCCGCCCCGCACCCCGGTGAACACAAACCCGCGCGGATTCCACTCCTGCCCTCGCGCCTGTGCCTCCTTCTGCTGGTGCCACTGATGGCGCCGCAACACCCCGGTCGTGGTGTGGTCCAAGGCCACCATCCGGCGGCTCGCCGCGCTCTTGGGCGCCAACTCCACCAACCCGCCCCGGCCCGTCTGGAGCTGACGCGCGATACGCACCGTGCCCTTGACCAGGTCGATGTCCTCCCACCGCACACCCACCGCCTCGCCCCGGCGCAGTCCCGTCATCACCATCAGGTGGAACAGCGCGTACAACCGATGCCCGGAAACGAAGTCCAGGAAAGCGCGGGTCTGTGCCACCGTCCACACCGCCACCGCCGGACGCTCCCCACCATGGGTCCACTCGGCCACGGCCTGGTCGGTCCACACCACCGGCCGTGCACCCACCGCAGGCTCCAGGTGCAGCCCCCGGGCCGGGTTGGAGGGCAGCAGCCGTTCGGACACCGCGGTGTTCAGCGCCGCCCGCAGCGTGGCCCGCACCCGCTGCACCGTCGTCGGGGAGAGCCGTTCCCCGGACGAAGTGGTACACGAAGCGATCTGCTCGAAGGCCTGCCGCACGAGCCCCGGCGTCAGCTCCTCCAACACCACACCGCCCAGGTAGGGGGTCAGGTAGCGGTCGATGTGCTCGGCGTAGCCCACCCGGGTACGCGGCCGCAGCCCGGTACGGGAGTCCAGCCAGAGCCGGAGCCACTCGGCCGCCGTTCGCGCTGCCGGATCCATCTCGGCTCCTTCAATGCTCTGGGCTCTGCGCAAGGCGGCGCGGGCTGCCTCCCGGGAAGCGAACCCGCCACGGCGCATCCGGCACCGCTCCCCCGGCAGATGCCCCAGATCGACCGTGAAGTACCAGCTCCCGTGACCTCGTCCCTTCAGCCGCGGACACGCCCTCTCACTCACACCAGGAGCACGGCACCCGCACCGCTTGAAAACCGAACCAGACCCGAACACGACCACCACCTCCTGGCTACGCCGGTTGCGTTGCTGCCCGCACCGGGTTGGCGAGATCACCCGAGCTGTGCTCGTCCTTCAACTCCGAGAAGCAGGATGAAAAGGTCTCATTCAGGGCCTACCCGCCCCTGCATCACACGCGACACGGAAGACAGCTGCTCTCCCGCCACTTCCTGCCCAAAAAACGAAATCCACCCTGTCCTGAATACCTTATTTGCCATGTGGATCACCATCCTGAACGCACCACTTCCGATTGTCAGCGCAGCGCCTTACCTTCGTAGAGAACCGTTCATCCGAGTTGAGCAGGAGGTCTGCGGCATGGCACAGCGCGGAGGTGGCCGATCCGAATGGGAGCGACAGCAAGCGGCAGCACGGCGCGAGGCCGAACGCGCAGCGAGAGAGGCAGCACGACGCGAGAAGGAAGCGGAGAAGCTTCGCAAGCAGCAACACATCGAGAAACAGCAGAAACTCACCGAGAACCGGACCCGGGAGATCAGTCAGCGCATCGCCCGTCTCGACTCGATCCTCACGGACACTCTCCAACGTGCCCCTCTGGGCTTCGACGATCTCGTTGTGAAGCCGAAGATCCCGCTCTTCGATCCCGGCCCCCTCGGAATCCCCGAGTCAGAACCCACCTGGGCCGAGTATGATCCCGAGCCTCCCGGTCTGGTCGGACTGCTGTTTGGCGGTGCTGGTCGCCATGGTCGCGCTATCGAGCGGGCCGAACAGGAATTTCAGAAAGCTCTCACTGCACATAAGAAGCGAGAATCCCAGCGCAACAGCGCACTGTTGAAAGCACGCAGGGAACATGCCGAGCGCGTCCGAAAAATCGAGGACAAGACACAGGCAGAGAACACGAAACTGAAAACCCGCGCAGTAGAGTTCTCCCAGAGTCGCCCCGAAGCCGTCGAGTGGTTTGTTGAACGCATACTGGACAGGTCGACATACCCTAAGGGTTTCCCCAAGAAGACACAGATTGCCTATCGCCCGCAGAACCGCGACGTAGTGATCGAACTCGAACTTCCACCCACATCCGTAATTCCTGATGTGCGCGGCTACAAGTACGTGAAGACGCGAGATGCGATCGATCCGGTCCCGCGCCCGCCCAGTGAAGTGAAGAAACGGTACGCGCAACTCATCGCGCGTGTGGCCCTGCGCACCCTGCATGAAGTACTCAGCGCGACGCCATCCGACGTCGTGGAGGCTGTCGTCTTCAATGGAAGACTAACCACTACCGACCCGGCCACAGGCCAGACCACGCGCCTCCACCTCCTCAGCGTGGCGAGCGAACGCAGCAATTTCGAGAAGTTGGTGCTTTCCAAGGTCGATGCCGTGGCGTGCCTGAAACGACTCAACGCATTGGTATCACCGAATCCCTACGATCTAGAGGCCATCGAGCCGTTCATAGAATTCGATCTGAAGCGCTTTCGCTTCACCGAAGACTTCGATGTGGTATCGAACCTCGATTCTCGCAAGAATCTGCTCGAGCTGTCCCCTACAGAATTCGAACATCTTATCCGAGATCTGTTCTCATCTATGGGTGCCGAGGCGTGGACCACCATCCCATCCAAGGATGGAGGCGTCGACGCTGTAGCCACAAGCAAGGACATCTTCTTCGGCGGCGTCTGCCTCATCCAGGCCAAACGATGGTCGAAACTGGTCGGGTTGGACGCCGTTCACGCACTTACTGGAGTCATGGCCGACCACAATGCAACGACAGGTGTCCTGGTAACCACGTCGTGGTTTGGTCGAGCAAGCGAACAGTTCGCCCAACGCAACCGCGTCACGCTCATCAATGGTGCCGAACTGAAGCACCTTATCAAGAAACACCTCGATATTGACGTCGTCCCCGGCGTCACCCCGAAGCATAAACCCCGCGCGTCCAACAACAAGCAGAGTGGGCGACCCGGGCCAACACAGTAAGACCAGGTTCTGGCGTTGCAGACGTAACACGGTGATGGGTGTCGCTGGTCTCCCTTGGAGCCGAAGGAAGACCAGCAACCTGTATCGTCGGCAGACGAAGGAGCGATGTGATTCTCGAGGACCTCGCGAGGTGCCATCGGACGCCGGCAACCGGCCGTGTGTGCTCCGTTCATGCTCCGCCGTCCCGTACCGGCACGACACCGGGCGGCACCACACGGCCCCCGGCGGCCCGGCTGATCGGGCGGGGTGACATGAAACGGTACGTATCGACACGTGACGGTGCGTAACCAGCGAACTTCTAATCCGATGGCCGCAGGTTCGAATCCTGCCGGGTGCGCCACAAAACCCCAGGTCAAACGGGGTGTACGAGTCGAACAGGCGAGGCGCGAGGCCCGTCTGGGGCCCTGAAATGCTCCATGTGTGCTCCCCAGTGCAAGGTCCCGTACAGGTGGGCGAGGACCTTGCGGAGCATTTTGCCGTTCCGTGACGCTGCGGGCCTAGCTAGCCCGTGGGGTCACGGGTATCCACCCCGGGCGGCGGAGACCCCCTGTGCCGCCGCGTCCGCCCACCAGCGGCCCACAGCCACCCCGACGGCTTCGCGGTCTGCCCTGGGCAAGCTTCGCTTCGGGGCCGTCCTCCACCTGCATGCCCCTCCAAGGACATGTCAGTCACCTCTGTGTACGGCCGCATCCGGAAGCCCGAATCCCCCGAGCGCGCGCATGAACCCAGCGGAATATGGGAAAATCTTCGTCACTGCCCCTACTACTCAACCTTAGGGAGGCCATGTCCGCTCCTTCCACGGCATTTGCCGCGAGCTTCCAGGTTTCATCTACTTCGGCCACACCCAGCACAGCGACTACGACCGCCCGGCCTGACGACGAGTGCTGGTGCACGTACTACTTTTGCTGTAACGCCCAAGTCGAAAACCCCTACTGCCACACAAGTACCATAGGCTCGCTAACCAGGACGGAACCCTCATCGCCCACATTGATGAGGATCACACAAGCGACCCCATCGATGATGAACTATCTGCGAAATGCGGTTGAGGTTTACTCGCATGGAAGCTGAGAAGTCTGCCTGGCGCAAGTCCAGGTATAGCGATGATACGTCCAATTGCGTACAGGTGCGAAGGCAAGGCCGCAAGGTCGATGTTCGCGATTCTCAAAATATAAACGATGCGCTCCTGACATTCCCATCCACTGAATGGAGAGCTTTTATCGCCGAATTCTGCGATGAGCGCGACTCGAATCCGTTTCTTATGCTCCGTAGCCCCAGACGCTACCATTAAAGTACAACTGGGGCCGCAGGGGTATCACAAGCTTTGGCTTGCATCCGATAATCGTCCAAGTTGTCTAGCGACCAGGCCAATCTCGCCTCTGAGAGGTTTTTGTGTGTGCGCGAGCCCTCATGATCACCGCAAGAAGAGGATCCTAATACGGCCGTATTCCAGAATTGAGCGTCCTTGACGCTAGCCCGTCGTGAAGGTGAGGCTTTGCACACCCGGACACCCCGAGGGAAAAACGTGCCTAGGACCTAAAACTGTATCCCCCACACACGAAGCAAGCCTCCGCGTCGACATCCATCTGGGTTACGCAAACTCGGCAGCATCAAGTCGCGAAGACTGCTCTCGTCGCGCTGACAGCTACTTGATCGTCTTAGACTCCTTCTTGAGCGCGAAGGGCAGCCGCGAGAGACGTGACAGACTTCGCGAGGTGTTGCCGGAGGAGTTCCGTCGGCGACCGACCAATGTAGCGGCCAAACCGACAACCGCGGCGGTGAGATTAAGACAGCCACCAATCACCGGGGCCAGTTCGATTAAAAAGTTCATATTCAGACTCCTGTTGCAAGAGCTGGTAGGGCCGGTCCGCACTCTGAGTGCCACGAACAGAATGCAGGGGACGGTTGCCCTCCGGCCACGGTTCCGGACGGATCCGGACAACCTCGTGAGGCCCCCGTCACATCTACGAGGCTGAACAGTAGATACAGCCAACCCCTACCAGATCAGTCCGCGCCCTCCGGCGGCCTCCGCCAGATTGACCGGACAGCCGAGCACAGGGGCATCAGGAGACAAAGATGAATGAAAGTACAGCGCCTCTCGGGTTGCCCGTCCCGGGCAAGGTACATACTCCCGCTGAGCTAGGCGAGGCCTTGAACATGCTCCGACGTGGACAATCCTACGGCGAGCTGGACAAGGCCGCACGCCGCCTACTACCAGAACAGGGCGGCCCAAGGAGGCTGCCCTCAAGCACCCTGGGTGACCTGCTGAAGGGCCGCACGTCACAGCAGACCCTGGAGACGTTTCTGGCCGCCTGTGGCCTTCCAAAAACTGAGGCATTGACGTGGGTACGGGTGTGGAAACGTATCCGGACCGTGAACTCAGATCGTCCTAACGGGGAGATAGGTGCGATAGAAACCAACCCGGAGCACCTGAGCCTGCGCATGAGCATTCTCAAGCCACCGCTGGGGCGGCTGCCTTCCCAAGTGCGTGGGCGCGACCAGATCGTCTCTGAACTAACCGCTCTTGCCGCCAGCGCAGACGGAAAGTTTCAGGTGATCGCCGGTATGGGGGGCGTGGGGAAGTCCACCGTGGCACTGTTGGTCGCCGAACAGGCCATTGTGTCCGGGCACCCTTTGTGGTGGATCTCTGCAGCAAGCGGTTCG
The DNA here is from genome assembly GCF_048060475.1 of Nocardiopsis sp. LOL_012. NCBI lineage: Bacteria > Bacillati > Actinomycetota > Actinomycetes > Streptosporangiales > Nocardiopsidaceae > Nocardiopsis > Nocardiopsis sp. LOL_012. The sequence goes on from NZ_JBHMIV010000043.1 coordinate 37,391, forward strand.
GTTAGCCCAGATCTATTGAGTTTGGCGAAAGAACTCGGTGCTCCGGTCACAGACATCCAGAACGCGCTCAACGGACAGACTGACCCTTCGGATGTCCTTTGGTCGCGTCTGGAGCGCGCGCGGGGATGGACCATCGTCATCGACAACGCAGATGACGTCACCAGCCTCGCAGTGTCGGGGCGTTCGGCGCGAGACGGCAACGGATGGCTGCGCGGATCCTTAAAAGGCACGATCCTGGTCACGAGCCGCGACTCTGACCCAGCTAGTTGGGGCGCCCACGCCCACGTCCACACCCTGGAGCCACTCAGCGACGACGACGGTGCCGAAATGCTCATGGACCTGGCCCCTGGTGCGGGAGAAGCCAATGCGGCCCGCCGGGTCTCATCACAATTAGGAGGTCTACCTCTAGCTTTGCAGCAAGCCGGCCATCACCTGTCAGTCCCATTCGTAGAAGAACGCACCTTCGATCAGTATCTGGCAAGCCTACCCTCTTCCTTCGCCGGGCTGACGCGAGGTCCCGTGGGAAGGACTGCCGACGCACGTGAGACTGTGATGGCCACTTGGGATATCTCACTGCGCACCCTCGAAGATCGAGGAGTTGAGCATGTTCGTGACCTGATGACTACCCTCGCTTTTTTCGCCGCACCCTCCCCGATCCCTATGTCTGTCCTGCAGATCGGAACACGCGAAGGAGTGCTGCCTGACACTACCCTGTCAGCCGAGCTACCCGCGCTGCGCTCCACCGGATTAATCGTCACGGCTGAGCTCATTCGTGCTACAACGGTGGCCCCAGCCCTAGTCGCCGTCCATCCAGTGGTCGCTAAGGCGTTCCGCCACAGTGCCTCTGATGAGGCCGAGACACGAGCAGTCCAAACCCTGATCGACTGCCTGGAATCGACCGTTGGTGCTCTTGATCGGCATAATCCGGACACATGGCCCGCCTGGCGGATGCTCGTTCCCCACCTAGCCGAACTACTGGACCACCCCAATCCTGAGCAGTTCGGAATGCAGACACTCAACGAGTTAACGCATGTCTGCGCACGCGTGGTTTCGACCCTGGCCATTTCTTCCGATCATCCATACGCGCGAGAAATAACTCAGCGACTCGAACGGTATACACAGCTATTTTCTGAGCAACACATTGTGAACATCACGGCTCGTTATACCATCGCCCATCTTCGCCGAACCAACAGCCAATCAACTGAGGGGGAACAGGACTTCAGGCAAATACTGGAACTTCAGAGAAGGCTGCTGGGCGACGAGCACTTTGATACTCTGCATACCCGCCATAACCTTGCGCACACACTAGCCGGGACTGGCCGCTTGAACGAAGCAGTCAGAGAATTCAGGGAAACAATCCGCCTCCGCGAGCAGACTCTAGGCAGAACACATGACAACACGATCAGCAGCAGACAGGCGCTCACCTTCCACCTTATTAAAAATAGACGGACAGATGAGGCCCGCAGGGAACTAGCGGCCATCCAGCAGCATACAGATGCCTCACACCTTAGTGACCATCCCCTTTCTCTCTTTGTAAGGCACTCCCTGGCGAGAATCGGACTCATTGAGCGGGACACTGTAGGGCTAATGGCGACGCTGCACGAGATCTTGGCCGACCGAGCAGAAATGTACGGCGACAGCCACCTTTCAACAGAAGAAACTCGAGCATCGATCGCAGAACTCCATGAAATTGAAGGAAACCCGCAACAAGCCCTAAAAATACTGAAAGCCATCCTAGAACGGCAAAGCAATCGCCTTGGCGCGAAACACGCATTCAATAAAAGAATTGCAGAACGGGTTGCAACACTCGTCGATCAGGTGAAGCCGGAAAATGAGAATTAAACAGGAGTCAAGAGTGAAAGTCCTGTCGCATGAATCGACACGATCAACCCAGATCCCCCATTCGCCACTGGATCGAAGAAAGGACCCATTATGGTGCCATCATATAAACACAAGAGAAGCAAGAAGGAGACCTGCAAGTGACTCATTATGAGGAAGTACGCAGCTGCAGTCCTCAGGCAGGAAGCGGCACATGTCGCTGTGCCATCTGGCGCAGCCAGCATAATCTTCGCACATAAGCCTTGGCGCTCGGCCGCATGCCTTAGCCGAGGGCCCCACCTATTGACGAGTGCAACATGTAAGGTGCTCATCCCAGGAGACCTTTGATCCGATGGGGAACACGCACCGGGCACGAGGAAACCCCAGGCCAGGACGGGTGAACCTGTTACCTGGCCTGGGGCTGGTGGGCCCGTACGGCTCCTGGTGTGCTCGCCGGTCCGGCTACGGCACCGGGGCCTTCACCGGAACCGGCCCACCGCGCAGCAGTGACGCCGTGGCCTCGGCCGCCGCCTTCGCGACGTCCGGGAACACCGACTGGTACGTGTCCTGTGTGAAGTGGGTGGTCGCGTGCCCGAGCTCGTTGGAGACCACCTTCACATTTGTTCCCGCAGCCAGCGCGAGCGAGGCGGCCCCGTGGCGCAGCCCGTGCAGCGTAATCGGCGGCAACCCCGCCGCCCGCGAGATACGCAGGAACCAATCACTGACCTGCGCCAGATGCCACCCCGACCCGTCCCGACGGGTGAACGCCAACCCCGAATCCACCCAGTTCTTCCCCGCCGTGAGGCGTTCCTCGTTCTGGAACCGCTTCCAGGACCTGAGCACCTTGACCGTGTCGGTGTCCAAGGTGATGGTGCGCTGGCCCGCCGCGCTCTTCGGCGTCGTGGTCACCGTCTCCCACGCCAACTGGACCACCTGGATCCGAATATCGATCTGCCCGTCCGTGAGCCGGGTGTTGGACCACGGCAACCCCACCGCCTCACCCCGACGCAGACCCTTGGCGGCGATCAGGTGGAACATCGCATACAACCACCGGTACTTGCGGGCGTGGGTCAGGAAGGCGCGGGTCTGCTCCGGGGTCCAGACCATCACCTCCCCCGGCACCGTGCCGTCCGCCTTCCACTGCCGCACCCGGTCGGGAGTCCACACCATCGGCTTCACCCGAGGACAGGACGGGAGCCGCACGTGCGAGGCGATGTTCACGCTCACGGGCAGGTCCGGGCGGCGCACCGCATCGGACAGGGCGCTGCGCAACGTGGCGCGGATGCGGTGCTTGGTGGACAGCGAGATCACCCGCTGCCCGAGCACCGACGCCTTCACCTTCTCATCATCCGATTCGCGGCACTCTAGGATGCGGGTGTTGGCCTCCTCAATCTTGGCGAACATCGCCTCCACGTGGCGAGCCTGGAGCTTGTCCACCCGCAGCCGGCCCAGGTGCGGCACGAGGTGCTTGCGGTTGTGGCCGGCGTAAGAGGCCCGGGTGCCCGGGGCGAGGTCGGGTTTACCGTCCAACCACTCTGTGAGCCAGGCCTCGACCGTGGGCGCTTGGGCCCGCACGTCCACCCCCGTGCCGATGCGTTTACGGACCTCCTCCACATCGGGGAGCGGTCGGCGCTGGGCGAGCGCGATCTGGATCAGGTCCGCGATCTGCACCTCGACGTCCTCATCCCCTTGCGCGATGCCCATGAGCGCTTTGACCTGCTCCAGCCCTTCCACTGCCTCCGTGTGGGTGGACAGTCCGACCCTGCGGGCCTGACGCCGTTTCCCATCCGAGGTACGTGGGAGTTCGTACTGAAACGCCCATGCCCCATGGGCCGGATTCCAGCCCCCGCCCTTGCGCTTGAGCTGGGGGCACTTCACCCCGAGGGCCTTCCCGGTCTCCTCGTCTCGGCATCCGCAGCGTTTGAACGTGGACCCTTCACGTGATGCCATCTACGACTTCACCTCCGTGTTGTTGCCGCGCGCCCCGCACCCGCACCCGCACCCGCCGCCCACCGGCAATCCGAGGTAGGCAAGCACCCCGGCGGCGGGAATCACCCACGTCCTCCCGGCCCGATGGACGGGAACGGGGAAGGCCCCTTGGCGAAGGAGGCGGTAGGTGGTGGTCCGCCCGATTCCGAGCAGCCGCCCGGCCCTCACCGGGTCCAGCACCACCGGCAAAGACCCGGCCTCGTCCAGCGTGACCGGAGTATCTACTGCCACCTCGCTCACCTCCCCGCCACCTCTGACCTGTGCGGATGCGTTGCGCGGCCCCGCGTGTGGCGGGGCACCACGCATCCACGCTCGACCTCGCCGAGGTGGTCAAGCGGATTTGACGCAGAGCCCACCGGATTCACCAAGAACCTCGACCCCGCGCCCGCTCGATGGGGATTCGCCCCAGGCCCACCACACGTCCGCCCGGCGTTGGCACCAGGGTTTGACGGTGTGGGCCCGCCGTACGGCCCCACCGCCCCGGGCAGCGCGTCCTGGGGTGATGGGCCGGTCACGGCCCGTGGGGCCGACGTCGGGGTGCTGGTGGCCCCACACGCCCCCGGCCAGCGCCCCGGGCACGGCACCAGGAGCGACCCTGCGCGGGGCTCCGGACGGCCCTGGCCAGTGGGACTGCTCCCTGGCCCAGGTTGTGGGACCGGGTGGAGGTGGATTGGCTATGTCGGTGTCTGACGAGAGCACCTATCGATGAGTTCCAACAGCGGTGGCGCCTTC
>NZ_JBHMIV010000044.1:0-40811 GCF_048060475.1 Nocardiopsis sp. LOL_012
CCACCCTCAACGGACGCCTGGCGGCGTGGTCCTTCCCTGCCCGTCGCCCGCCACCACCCTCGGTCGTCCGTCGGCCGGACGGGTGCGATCAGGCGGCGACGGCGTGCACGGCCTCCAGCAGGAGGTCGCGGCCCTCGGCGGCGTCCTCGGTCGACAGCGTCAGCGGCGGCGCCATGCGCAGGACGTTGCCGTGCACACCGCCCTTGCCCACGAGCAGCCCGCGTTCCCGGGCCTCCTCCAGGGCCCGTCCGGCCAGGGCGGCCGAGGGCGCCCCGGTCACCGGGTCGGCCATCTCCACCGCGAACATCAAGCCACGGCCGCGCACGTCCTTCACGCTCGGCAGCGCGGTCAGCGCCCGCAGGCCGCTCATGATCAGCGAACCCTGGCGCAGCGCGTTGCCCTGGAGGTCGTGCTCCAGCACGTAGTCCAGGGCCGCCCCGGCCGCCGCCATCGACACCGGGTTTCCGCCGAAGGTGGCCACACCCAGCGCGGGCAGGCGGTCCATGAGGTCGCCGCGCGCCACCACGCCCCCCACCGCGAAACCGTTGCCCAGGCCCTTGGCGAAGGTCATGGCGTCCGGCGTGACCCCGTGGGCGCCGATCCCGAAGAAACTCGACCCCGTGCGGCCCCACCCGGTCTGGACCTCGTCGGAGACGAACAGGATCCCGTGCTCGTCCAGGACCTCCTTGTAGGCGGCGTACAGGCCGTCCGGGGGCATCTGGAAGCCGCCCACCCCCTGCACAGGCTCGGCGATCAGGCACGCCACGTCGGGGGCCGCCGTGTCCAGGACGTCGCGCAGGTCGGCGACACAGGCCTCGACGTACTCCTGGTCCGTCATACCGCGGAACGCCGGCGCCGCGTGGTCGGTGCCGTGCAGGTAGTGCACGTTCAGCGGCGACAGGGAGGAGTTCTTCCAGACCCGGTTCCCGGTCACCGCGACCGTGCCGAACGAGCGGCCGTGGTAGCTGCCGCGCAGGGCCAGGACCTCATCGCTGCCGCGCGCGTGGGTGGCCAGCAGCAGGGCGGTCTCGTTGGCCTCGGTCCCGGAGTTGGTGAAGAACACCTTGGCGTCCGGTATGCCCGACAGCCGGGCGATCCGCTCGGCCAGCTCGACCTGGCCGCGGATGAGATAGAGGGTGGAGGTGTGCACCACGCCCCTGGCGATCTGGCGCTCAACGGCCTCACGGACCTCGGCCACGTCGTAGCCGAGCATGTTGGTGGCGATGCCGGTGAAGAAGTCCAGGTACGTGCGGCCCTCGGCGTCGGTGACACGGGAGCCCGACCCGCTGACGATCTCCAGCGGGGACTCGTAGTACAGCGGCATCCACGAGGGCATGACCGCGCGGTGGCGTGTGAGAAGTTCCGACATGTCCTCAGTGTCCCTGTGCTCCGGCGGGATGGCCAGGACCGGCCGGACGGCTTCGGGACGAGCGGGTTCGGACCGTATGCGGGATGTAACGCACGGCGCCGCCCGGCGTCACACCCCGTCCTAGAATGAGGGGATGCTTCCGACCCTCGCCGAGGTCCTCCGGCTGCCGCCCCTCCAACGCGCCCGGCCCAGGGTCGTCGCGGGGGCCGACCGCCTGGACGTGCCCGTCCGGTGGGTCCACATCGCCGACGTCACCGACCTCGCCCACCTGCTGTACGGCGGCGAACTGGTGCTCAGCACCGGCATCGCGATGCCCGACGACCCCGAGGCCCTGCGTCGCTACATGGACGACCTCGCCGAGGCCGGGGTGAGCGGCGTCGCCGTCGAACTCGGGCGCAAGTACCACACCGAACTCCCGCCCGCCTTCCTCGACGCCGCCCGCGCCGCCGGGGTGCCCCTCGTCCAGCTCGACCACGGGGCCCGGTTCGTCGAGATCACCGAGGCGGTGCACGTCCGGGTGGTCAACGAGCAACTGGAGGAGCTGCGCGAGTCCGAACAACTGCACTCGGTGTTCACCCGCCTGTCGGTGGAGGGCGCCGGCGCCGCCCAGGTCCTGCGCGAGGTCGCCCGCATGTCCGGCCGCCCGGTCGTGCTGGAGAACCTCACCCACCAGGTCCTGGCCTGCGACCTCAACGGCGCGGACCCCGCGGCGGTCCTCTCCTCGTGGGAGAACCGCTCGCGCGCGGTCCGCTCCGGCAGCCGCACCGTCTACGACCCCGACACCGGATGGCTGGCCACCGGTGTCGGAGCGCCCGGCCAGGACTGGGGCCGCCTCGTCCTCGTCGCGGGCGCGGACCCCGCGCCCCGCCAGCGGATGCTCGTCGAACGCGCCGCCACCACCCTGGCCCTGGGACGGCTGATCGAGCACCAGCAGGAGAGCCTGGAGCGCCAGACGCACCGGACGATCATCTCCGGGATCATCGACCGCTCCTACACCGACCCCGAGGAGGCGCTGGTCCGGGCGCGGGCCGTCGGGGTACCCCTCCAGGGCCGCCCGCTCCTGGGCCTGGTGCTGCGCCTGAGGGAGAGCGGCGGCGGCCTGGCCGGGCAGGCCCTGCTCTCCGACACAGCCGAGGCCGCCGCGCGGGCCTGCCGCGAACTGCGCCTGCCCGCGCTCGTGGGATCGCTGGACGACCTCAGGGTGGGCGTCCTGCTCCCCGTGCCGGAGCAGCGGAGCGCGGACCCGGCGCTGCGCGGGCTCGCCGACCGGGTCGCCGCCACGGTCGGGGACGCCGCGGTCCTGGCCGTGGGGTCGTCGGCCGAGGGCGTCCGGGAGGTGCGCCGCTCGTTCCTGGAAGCCCGCCAGGTGGGGGACGCGGCCGTCCGCCAGAGCGAGCGCCGGCCGTTCTACCGGCTGACCGACCTGCACCTGCGCGGGCTGCTGCACCTGCTGCGCGACGACGAGCGGTTGCAGACCTACGTGGAGCGCGAACTGGGCGCCCTGCTCGACCACGACGCGCGCCACGGCGGCGACCTCACCGAGATGCTCCGCCACTACCTGGAGGCCGGGCGCAACAAGGCGCTGGCGGCCGGCCGCGCGCACCTGTCCCGCCCGGCGTTCTACGATCGGCTGCGCCGGATCTCGCGCATCCTCGACGCCGACCTCGACTCGGTGGAGGCGTGCCTGTCGCTGCACGTGGCCCTGCTCTCCCTCGACTCGGTGCGCGACGACCGCTGACCGCCGCTCACCCGCCGTTGCGGTGGAGCTCCTCCACCTCCGCCCCCACCCGCTCGAAGGAGCACAGGACCCGCCGCACGGCCAGCCGCTCGGCCCGGTCGGGCCGCAGGACGGCGGAGACGTGCCGCGTGGACGCCGTGCCCGTGAGCTCGCGCAGGACCAGCCCCGCGCCGGTCGGCGTGGTGAAGCGCGGCAGGACGGCGATCCGGCCGCTGGAGGCCACCAGCGACTCCACCAGCCGGTTGTCCCGGAGCCGCTGGGCGACCGCCAGCGGCCGTCCCACCGCCTGCTCGACCGACCACAGCACCGTGTCGAAGGGATAGCCCTCCGGTACGCCGATCCACTCCTGGCCCTCCAGGTCGGCGGGGGACACCCGGGGCAGTGCGGCCAGCGGGTGGTCGGCGGCCATCGCGATGTCCAGCGGCTCACGCGCCAGCGGGACGACGGTCAGCCCCTCGGTCCCGGCAGGGCGGGCGCCGGTGAGGCTGTGGGCGATGACCACGTCGTTGTCCGTGGCCAGGTGCGCGAACTCCGCCTCGGCGAGGTCGAAGTCGCCGCACCGCAGCGTGATCGCGGTGCCGGAGATCTCGCGCAGCACCCCGGGGAACAGGAACGCCGCCGCGCTCGGCAGGGCGGCGACGGAGACCGTGCCCGTCGGCTCGCCGTGGAAGGCGTCCCAGCGCGCCCGTACCCGCTCGACGGCGGTCGCCACGGCCGTGCCGCCGTCGGCGAGCAGGCGGCCCGCCTCGGTCAGGCGCAGGCCGCGCCCCGACGGCTCCACCAGCGCGGCCCCGAACTCTCGCTGCGCCGTCTTGAGCTGCTGCGACACCGCCGAGGGCGTCCGGTACGTCGCCCGCGCCACGGCGGTGACACTGCCGTACTCGGCGAGTTCGCGCAGGAGTTCCAGATGCCGGACGTTCATGCAGCCATTCTAAAGAGTCGATGTAGCAATTATTGATTGTGCTTAATAGAGAACTCTGCTGACCTGGGACGTATGCCGCTCAGACACCGCCTGCTCGCCCTCTCCGTCGCCCTCATGTGGGGGCTCAACTTCATCGCCATCGACGCCTCCCTCACACACTTCCCCCCGTTCTTCCTGGTGGCCCTGCGCTTCACGCTCATCGCCCTGCCGACGGTGCTGCTCGTCCCCCGGCCGGGGGTGCCGGTGCGCTGGCTGGTCGGCTACGGGATCGGCTTCGGAACCCTCCAGTTCCTCTTCCTGTACTGGGGCATGGCCGCCGGGATGCCCGCGGGCCTGGCCTCGCTGGTCCTCCAGGCCTCCGCGCCGTTCACCGTCCTGCTCGGCGCGGTGCTCCTGCGCGAACGCCTCAGCGCGCGCCAGGCGGTCGGCATCGCGGTGGCCGTGTGCGGGATGGCGATGGTGGGCTGGCAGCGCGCCGAGCACGCCGCCGTCCTCCCGTTCCTGCTCACCCTGGCGGGCGCGTTCGGATGGGCGATCGGCAACACCTGCAACCGGCTCGCCAGGCCCGCGAACCCGCTGCACCTGACCCTGTGGATGTCCGTGGTCCCGCCGCTGCCGATGCTCGCCCTGGCGCTCGCGGTCGAGGGACCCGGACCCATCGCGGCGTCCCTGGCCTCCGTCGGCACCGCCGCCGCGCTCCCAGCCGTGGCCGGACTCGCCTACACCGTGGTGATCGGCACCGTGCTCGGCTCCGGCGTGTGGACCTGGCTCATGGCACGCCACCCGGCGGGCGTCGTCGCCCCGTTCTCCATGCTGGTCCCGGTGGTGGGGATGGCGGCCGCCTGGGCGGTCCTGCGCGAGACCGCGACCCCCGGCGAACTGGTCGGCGGCGCCCTGGTCGTCGGCGGGGTCCTGCTGGGCTCCTCCCGGCCCCGCGCCCGGCCGACGCCGCACCCGGAGCCGCTGCCACGGGACCCCGGCCCGGAGGAGACCGCGGCCGCGCGGTGACCGGCCGCGGGGATCGCGACGGTTTCCCGCGTTCGGGGGGTCCGGTCCGGGTTCATCCACCACAATGGGCGTCGATGTCTTTGGGTAGCCGGTCGGTAACACTACGGGGGGCGGGGTGGCATGAGGTCACTGCACGAGGAGGAGCATGAGGTCGCGGGACCGGTCGGCCCCGTGACGGTGGCGGGTTCGCCCTCCACCGCGGCGGACCGGTCGGCGAAGGCCCCGCCGCACCGCGAACCCTCCCACGACCGCGACGGCGCCCGCTCCCTCCTGGCCTACCTGCGCGCCTGCCTGAGCCGGGAGGCCGTGCACACCCACGTCGTGCCCGCCGCGCGGGTCGGCACCGACACCTGCGCCTGTCTGCCCACCGGCCCCGAGATCCTGCTCAGCGGGGCCGGCGACACCCTCCGCCTGGACCCCGGAGCCGCCCGGGTCGTGCGCGTGTCCCGCCTCGGCGGCCAGGCCCTGCGCTACGGGTACCCGCTGGTCGTCCTCGGGGAGGGCGACGACCGTGCCGCCCTCCCCCTGCTGACCGTCGACGTCCGCGCCGCCGACGAGCCCGACGCCCTCACCGCGCGCCCCGGGTGCCCGGCCGTCCGCGCCGTCGGACCGCCCGACGTCAACCCCGCCCTCCTCACCCGGCTCGGCGTCACCGACGCCGACGACCTCTTCGAACTCCGCGCCCGCCTGCGCGCCGGCACCCCCGCCGGGGTCCACCGCCCGGCGGCCGTCGCCGACCTCGCGGCCAAGGTGCGCGCCCTGCTCAACCGGTTGGAGATCGAACGCGTCGACGACATCGACCCGCGTGCCGCCCGCGGCCGCCCGGCCGCACTCACCGCCGGAGCCCACAACACCGCCGTGCTCTTTCGGGCCGGACCCGAGGACCGCCCCGACACCGACGGCCCCGCCCCCGGCACCGTCGCCGCCGTCCTCGCCGACCTCGACCCCTCCGGCCGGGACGGACTGGACCCCGACCGCGTCGCCGGCACCGCCCTGGAACCCCTCCTGGACCGCTCCGCCCCGGGCCCCCGTACCGACACCCCCCGGAGCCCGGCCCGCCCGCGGAAACCGACACAGGCGCCGCCACCGACCGCCGTCCCCGTCTCCGCCACGGCACTCGACCAGTCCCAGTACGCCGTCCTCGACTCCGCCATGCGCGAGCGGCTCACCGTGGCCGCCACCCCTCCCGGAACCGGTGCGTTCGACCTCGTCGACGCCCTCGTCCGCACCGCCACCGCCCACGGACAGCGCACCCTCGTCTGCGCCCACGGCGAGGACGACCTCGCCGAGATCACCCGCCGCGCGGGAACCGCCCCCGAACACCACCCCGTGCGCGTCGGCGGCCCCGAGCACCGCGAAACGGAGATGCGCCGACTCGACGCCCTGCTCACCGAGCACACCGCCGACCGGCCCCGGCTCGCGGACGACGGTCCCGACACGCACTGGGCCGACCTGGCACGGGACTGGGAACGCGTCCGCGACGCCTGGCGGGCCATGGACACCATGGCCTCCGGCGGAGCCGCCCTCGCCTACCTGGCCGCCGAACGCGCCCGCAGCATCGCCCACGGCTGGGACCCCGACGCCCTCTTCACCCCGGAGCGGGGCGGGCCCGAGTACTGGCTGCGCCGGGCCGAGGCCGCCGGCGGCGGCGGCCTCTCCGGGCTCCGCCACCGCGGGGCCGTCCGCCGCGAACTGGGCGTGAGCACCGACCCGGAGAACCTGGCCCGGCTGTGCGCCGTGGCCTCGATGGAACGCGACTGGCGCCGCGCCGTCGACCAGCGCACCCGCTGCGCCCCGCTCGACGCACTGGTCCGCGACCTCGCCGACGCACTCGCCCGCCACCGCCGCTCCGGCGCCGCCTGCCTCACCGCGGCCACCGAACCCCGCCTGCGCCGGGGACGGGCGGCCATCGCCCACCGGCTGGAGGCCCTCAACTGGCACGACGGCCCCGGCTGGCCCGGGATGCCCGACCTGCTCGACACCCTTCCCACCTGGATGTGCCGCACCGGCCAGGTCCGGGCCCTGCCCCCGCAGCCCGGGTTCTTCGACCTGGTGGTCGTGGTGGGCGCCGAACGCACCCGGGCCGCCGAACTGCTGCCCGCCCTCTACCGCGCGACCAGGGCCGTCGTGCTCGGCGATCCCGCCCACCCGGGGCCCGCGAGCGTACTCGAACCCTCCGAGGAGCGCCGCGCCGTCGCCGCCGCCGGGGTGAGCGCCGACCGACTCGACGAACAGGGGCTGCGGTACGGCTCGGGTTCGGCGCTGTGGGCCGCGCGCCGGGCCGCACCCGAACTGCTCTGGCTGGACGAGCACACCGGCGGCGCCCCGCGGCTCGCCGAGGCCGCCGCGCGGCACTGCTACGGCGGGCGCGTCTCGGTGCGCACCGTCCCCGACCCCGACGGCGGGCCGGTCCTGCGGTGGTACGACGTCGCCGGGGCCTGCGAGGCGGCCCCCGGAGCCTCCTACGTCAACAGGGACGAGGCCTACCGCGCCGCCATCGCCGCAGTCGAGGCCGACGCCGAGGCCGAGGAGGGCGCGGTCATCGCGGTCGTGGCGCCCACCCAGCCCCAGATCGCGCTGATCCGCAGGCAGTTGCGCACCCGGCACCTCGACCACGAGGTGCGCGTCGGCGGCCCCGAGGTGCTCTCCTCGGACGCGCGCACGGCCGACGTCACCGTGCTGTCCCCGATGCTCGGGGCCGGGGCCCCGGCCATCGCCGAACGCAGGATCCGGCGCATGGACCACCTGTGGTCGGCCGTGCTCACCCGGACCCGCCGCAGACTCGTCGTGGTGGGCGACCGCGGGTACTGGTCCGGCGGCGACGGGCCGCTGGCCGACCTGGACACCACTGCGCGGGGCCGTGTCCCCGCAGAGACGGCCGACCCGCTCCGGGACGCCCTGGCCGACCGGTTGCGCGAGACCGGCGCGACGGTCGAGGCCGGACGGACCGTGCGCGGCTGGACGGCCGACCTGATCGTGGGCCGCGCGGACCGGCACCTGGTCGTCCTCCTCGACCGGGGCCCCGACGGCCGCGCCCTGCGCCACCTGGTGCGCCGCGGCGAGGCCCTCGGCCGGGCCACCGGGGACCCCGTGGTCCTGGTCCCCGCCTGGCGCTGCCTGGCCGACACCCGGGCCCTGGTCCAGGAGATCCTCGTGTTCTGATGGTCCCTCGCTGTGTTCATGCGTCCTCGTGGGCTCGGACGGTGCTCGGGTGCCAAGGAGGCCGCGTCTTCGTCGCCCGCCACCGCCCTCAACTGACGCCTGCGGCGCGGTCCCGCCCGGCTCGTTCCTCGCTGCGGTGGAGACTCCTCCTGCAGACATCCTGTAGACACCGGCGGCGCCCTCGCCCTGCTTCCGGCCGCGGCCTGTGGCCGGACGGGTGGGGGAGTGGGCTTTGGGCTGTTCGGAGACCACTACCCTGAGTCGAGCACGATGTCCGGGGTGCGGTGGTCCGTCCGCCCTCCCGGACGGACCGGGGAGAGGAGGCGCGCGTGCCCGAGGGCCACACGCTGCACCGGCTGGCGGCGCACTTCGCCACGGCCTTCGGCGGGGCCGCGGTGCGCGCCTCCAGCCCGCAGGGCCGCTTCTCCGAGGGTGCGGCCCGGGTGGACGGACACGTGCTCACGGAGAGCGAGGCGCACGGAAAGCACCTGTTCCTGGGCTTCGACTCAGGGGAGTGGCTGCGCGTGCACCTGGGGCTCTACGGCGCGTGGACCTTCGGCGGGGCCGACGGCGAGCGGCACCTGGGGGCACCCAGGGCCGAGGGCGCGCGGCGTCTGGACCTGGACCGCGACGGCGCGGGCTTCGTGGTGCCGCCCGCACCGGCGGGCGCCGTCCGCGTGCGGCTGGTCACCGCCTCTGGCTGGGCGGACCTGCGCGGCGCCTCGGCGTGCGAACTGGTCACCGGGGAGGGCAAGCGGGCCGTCCAGGAACGCCTGGGCCCCGACCCGCTGCGCCCCGACGCCGACCCCGAGGCGGCCTGGCGCAAGGTCTCCCGGACCCGTACCAGCGTGGCTGCGCTGCTCATGCGCCAGGACGTCATCGCGGGTGTGGGCAACATCTACCGCGCCGAGTCGCTGTTCCGGGCCAGGATCGACCCCCTGACGCCCGGGCGCGACCTCACCCGAGGCCGGTGGGAGGCGCTCTGGACCGACCTGGGCGGTCTGCTCAGCGACGGCGTGCGCGACGGCTCCATCATCACCACCCGCCCCGAGCACCGCCCCGACCCCGGAGCGCGCCCGGTGCCCCGTGAGGACGCGCTCTACGTCTGCTACCGGACGGGTGAGCCCTGCCGCGTGTGCGGCGTCCCCGTCGCCTCGCGGGAGCTGGCCGGGCGCACCCTCTACTGGTGTCCCGGCTGTCAGGGTTAGGCTCCCCTAAGCACTCTGCGACTGATCGAGTACAATCCCATCCCACTTGCTTAACCGGTTCAGCACCATCGACTCTGGAGAGACGCATTGGGAGCACTGATGCGGCGACCGACCATCGTGGACATCGCCAAGGCGGCAGGCGTGTCCAAGGGTTCGGTCTCCTACGCGCTCAACGGACGCCCAGGGGTCTCGGACGAGACCCGCAAGCGCATCCTGGCCATCGCCCACGACCTGGGGTGGGCCCCCAGCAGCCCGGCCCGGGCCCTGTCCTCGGGGGGGAGGGTGGGCGCGATCGGCCTGGTGATAGACCGCCCGGCGCACGTCCTGGGCGTGGAGCCCTTCTTCATGCAGCTCGTGTCGGGCATCGAGGCGGAGTTGACCGGCTCGGGGGTCGACCTGCTGCTCCAGGTCACAGAGGAGCATCAAGCCGAGGTGGCCGCCTACCGCCGGTGGGCGGCCGAGCAGCGCGTGGACGGGGTGATCATCGTCGACGTGCGCACCGAGGACCCCAGGTTCGAGGCGGTGCAGAAGACGTTCCTGCCCACCGTCGTCCTCGGCGGGCCGGAGGGGATCGGGTCCCTGCCCTGCCTGTACACCGACGAGAGCGCCCCGGTGCGCGAGGTGGTGCACTACCTGGGGGCACTGGGTCACCAGAGGATCGCCCGGATCGCCGGCCCGGAGTACTTCGTGCACACCGGAAAGCGCACACGCGCGTTCCTGGAGGCCGCCGAGGAGGCCGGGATTGCTGAAGTGTACACCGAACACGCCGACTACACGGGCGAGGCGGGGACGCGCATCACGCGCAGGTTACTGACCCGCACGGACCGGCCCACCGCCCTGGTCTACGACAACGACCTCATGGCGGTCGCCGGCCTGGGGGTGGCCCGGGAACTGGGGGTGGACGTGCCCTCGCAACTGTCCATCGTCGCGTGGGACGACTCGACGCTGTGCGGCCTGGTGCGTCCGGCGCTCACCGCGGTGGTGCGCGATGTCGTCTCCTACGGCCGCGAGGCCGCTCGCATGCTGGTCAAGGTGGTGTCGGGTGAACGGGTTCAGAACAAGGAGATCTCCGCGGGGGAGCTCCAGCCGCGTGCGAGCACGGGCCTCCTGCTGTCCTAGGCAGGCATCTGTGAGCTGTCTGACCTGTTACAAGCGGATAACGGGGTCATGTCGGGGATTGACGCACTTCCTGTGGACGTGTTGTTGTTGGGATCACTTACCCGGTTCAGCAACGGTCTTCTGCGCCCCTGATTGGGAGCGCTCCCACCTTCTAGCATCACGGATTCACGGAAGGCACCCCCATCCGAAGGCCGACCGGGACAGAGGAGGAGTCGAGATGAGAGCTCTGCGGATTCCAGCCGCTCTCGCAGCGGTGGCCCTGGTGGCCACTGCCTGTTCAAGCGGTGGCGAAGGCGGCGACGGCGGTAGTGGCGGTGGCGCCTACCCCCGCAACGAAACCCTGTACACTTCCGGAACGGCGTGGGGGCCGCCCGTCAGCTGGAACCCGTTCATGCGGGGCCAGTACGCGGTCGGCACGATCGGTCTCGTCTACGAGCCGCTCTTCCTGTTCGACTACGCCGAGAACGAGTACGTGCACTGGCTCGCCGAGAGCGACGAGTGGACCGCCGACAACGTCCACGAGATCACCCTCCGCGAGGGCATCCAGTGGACAGACGGAGAGACCCTGGACGCCCAGGACGTCGCCACCACGCTGGAGCTGGGACAGGTCGAGGCCTCCCCGTACAGCAACGTGTGGAACTACGTCGAGGGCGTCGAGGCCACCGACGACCTCACCGTGACCGTCACCTTCTCCGAGTCCCGTCCTCAGGAGTGGATGAACTGGCTCTACACCAACCCGATCGTCCCGGACCACCTCTGGGCCGACGCCGGTGAGACCGACCTGGTCGACAACCCCAACGAGGACCCGGTCGGCACCGGTCCCTACGTCTACGAGGACCACGCCGACGACCGGATGATCTGGGAGCGCAACGACGGCTGGTGGGCCATCGAGCAGCTCGACCTCGACATGGACGCCAAGTACATCGTCGACGTCGTCAACGCCTCCAACGAGGTGACGATGGGCATGCTCTCCCAGAACGAGCTCGACCTGTCGAACAACTTCCTGCCCGGCATCGACCAGACGCTGAACAGCGACGAGACGCTGACCAGCTTCTACGACGGCCCGCCCTACATGCAGAGCGCCAACACCGCGTGGCTGGTGCTCAACCACGACCGCGCGCCGATGAACGACGTGGACTTCCGCCAGGCGCTGGCCCGGGCCATCAACACGACCCAGATCGTCGAGGGCCCCTACGCCAACCTGGTCGAGGCGGCCAACCCGACCGGCCTGCTTCCGGCCTGGGAGGACTACGTCGACCACCAGTTGGTCAGCGAGGCCAACGTCACCTACAGCCAGGAAGAGGCCATCGCCTACCTGGAGGACGCCGGCTACCAGGACGAGGACGGCGACGGCTTCATCGAGACGCCCGACGGCGACCCGATCGAGCTCACCCTCATGGTGCCCTCCGGCTGGACCGACTGGATGGAGGCCGCGCGCCTCATCGCCGAGGACGCCCAGGCGATCGGCATCAACGTCACCGCCGAGTTCCCCGAGTTCGACCTGCTGGTCGACCAGCGCAACTCCGGTGAGTACGACCTGCTGATCAACAACGAGCGCCAGCAGAGCAACACCCCCTGGACCTACTACGACTACCTCTTCCAGCTCCCCGTCCAGGAGCAGCAGACCACCGTGAACTTCGGTCGGTACGAGAACGAGGAAGCGTGGGAGCTGGTCGAGGAGCTCGCCGCCGTGCCCGCCGACGACGTCGAGGGCGCTGCCGAGGTCACCTCGCAGATCCAGGAGATCCAGCTCGCGGAGATGCCCGCCATCCCGCTCTGGTACAACGGCCTCTGGGCGCAGCACAGCACCACCCACTGGACCAACTGGCCGAGCGAGGCCGGGGACACTCCGAACACCCCCGCGGCCCTGTGGAACGGTTGGCTGGAGCTGGGCGGCGTGCGGACGCTGGCCGAGATCGAGCCGGTCGAGTAGACCCGACACCCAGAGGGCGCGGGAGGCGCCACCACGCCTCCCGCGCCCTTTCCACACCCTCACCCGGTCGGCTCGGATGAACCCGGGCCGACCGGACCTACGTCCGACGCCGACACCCGGAGGAAAGTGTGTGGCGCTACATCGGCCGCAAGTCCGTCATCTACATGCTGACGTTCGTCATCGCGGTCACCATCAACTGGATGATCCCCCGCTTCATGCCGGGGGACCCCGTCCGCAGCATGCTCTCCAGAGCCTCGGTCAGCGACCCCGCCGCGCTGGAGCGGATGAACAACTACTACAACGAGGTCTTCGGCCTCGACACCCCGCTGTATGAGCAGTACCTCAGCTTCTGGGCCGGCCTGGTCCGGGGCGACCTGGGCGTCAGCATCATGCTGTACCCCAAGCCCGTCACCGACGTCATCATGGGGGCGATCCCCTACACCCTGGCCCTGCTGCTCCCCGCCATCCTGCTGAGCTGGATCGTCGGCAACCGCTTCGGCGCCTTCGCCGCGCGCAGCAAGGTCCTGGACAACACCATCCTGCCGGTGGGCTACATCCTCACCGCCACCCCGTACATGTGGCTGGCCCTGCTGCTGGCCTGGTCGATCGGGATCGTCGCCGACGTCCTGCCCGCCTCCGGCGGCTACAGTTTCTCGCTGCGCCCCGACTTCTCCTGGGTGTTCATCTCCGACCTGATCCTCCACTGGATCCTGCCGTTCCTGTCCATGTTCCTGGTGGCCCT
Organism: Nocardiopsis sp. LOL_012; assembly: GCF_048060475.1. NCBI lineage: Bacteria > Bacillati > Actinomycetota > Actinomycetes > Streptosporangiales > Nocardiopsidaceae > Nocardiopsis > Nocardiopsis sp. LOL_012. Next base: position 13,202 of record NZ_JBHMIV010000044.1, read on the forward strand.
GGGCGGCTGGGCGATCGGCATGCGCAACATGATCATCTACGAGCTGGAGGCGGACTACTCCAACTACCTCCAGGCCCTCGGCGCACCGCGCAAGCTCATCCGCCGCTACGCCTTCCGCAACGCGATGCTCCCGCAGATCACCGGCCTGGCGGTCCAGCTCGGCACGATCATCGCGGGCTCCCTGCTCACCGAGATCGTGTTCAACTACCCCGGCCTGGGCAGCCTCATCCTGGACTCCATCAACAACAACGACTTCTTCCTCCTGCAGGGCATCTTCCTGTTCGTGGTCGTCGGGGTCCTCATCGCCAACTTCATCATCGACATCGTCTACGTCCTGATCGACCCGCGCACCCGGGTCCAGATGACGGGAGGTGCGGCATGACCAACGTCGCTGGAGCCCCGGGCGCCGACAAGGCGGAGCCCACGGTCGGCGGCGAACGCAGGTTCGCCGAGACCCTGCACTTCGCCCGCCGCAACCCCAAGCTGCTCATCGGCCTCGGCATCGTCCTGGGCTTCTTCCTGCTCGGCCTCATCGGCCCGCTCTTCGTCGACCACGACCCCAACGAGTACGTCGGCCCGCAGAGCCAGCCGCCCAACGGCGAGTTCTGGCTGGGCACCACGAGCTTCGGCCAGGACATCTGGGCGCAGTTCGTCTACGGCGTGCGCTCGACCTTCCTCATCGGCTTCTTCGGCGGCGGCGTCGCCTTCCTCGTCGGCACCGCAGTCGGCTTCTTCGCCGGGTACAAGGGCGGATGGATCGACGACGTCCTCAACATGCTCACGAACGTGGTGCTGGTCCTGCCCGCCATGGTCGTCCTCATCGTCGCCATCGCCTACCTGGACGCCCGCGGCGTGCTCATCCAGGGCATCTTCATCGGCCTCACCACCTGGCCCTGGGCGGCGCGCGCGGTGCGCTCCCAGACCCTGTCCCTGGCCACCCGCGACTACGTGGACCTGGCCCGGCTCAGCGGACGGCGCACCTGGCGGATCATCACCTCGGAACTGGCGCCCAACATGAGCTCCTACCTGGTGATGACGTCCATCCTGCTCTTCGGCGGCGCCGTGCTCACAGCGGCCGGCCTGGACTTCATCGGCCTCGGCCCGACCAACGGCGTCTCCCTCGGCCTGATGCTGGAGAACGCGGTCCAGTGGAGCGCCCTCCAACTGGGGCTGTGGTGGTGGTTCATCCCGCCCGGCCTCGGAATCACCGTGATCGTGAGTTCGCTGTACATCCTCAACGTCGGGTTGGACGAAGTGTTCAACCCCAAGCTGCGGGAGCTGTGATGACTCTTCGCGTCAAGGACCTCAAGGTCTACTACCAGACCCTGCGCGGGGACGTCCACGCCCTCGACGGGGTGACGTTCGACCTCGAAGACGGGGAGATCATGGGCCTGGCCGGCGAGTCCGGCTGCGGCAAGAGCACCCTGGGCAAGAGCCTCATCAGGCTCGACTCCCGGATGCGCCACGTCGGGGGCTCGATCGAGCTGGACGGCAAGGACGTGCCCATCGCCGACGACGACGCGATGGTCCCCCTGCGCTACCACGAGATCTCGCTCATCCCGCAGTACGCGATGAGCGCGCTCAACCCCACCCGCAAGATCGGGCGGCTGGTCACCGAACTGCTGCGCGCCCGCGGCGTCCGCCCCGGGGACATCGAGGACGAGCTCAAGCGCCGCCTGGAACTGGTGGGCCTCTCCACCGACGTGCTCAACCGGTTCCCCATCGAGCTGTCGGGCGGCATGAAGCAGCGCGTGGTCATGGTGATCTCCACGCTGCTCAACCCGTCCCTGCTCATCGCCGACGAGGTCACCTCGGCGCTGGACGTGTCCACCCAGCGCTCGGTCGCCGAGTCGCTCGTGGAGTTCCGCGACCGCGAGTACGTGCGCAGCATGGTGTTCGTGACCCACGACATCTCGCTCGTGTACCAGATGGCCGACACCATCATGGTGATGTACGCGGGCCGCATCGCCGAGAAGGCGCCGGTCAAGACCATCATCGACGCCCCGAGGCACCCCTACACGCAGATGCTCATCTCGGCCCTGCCCGAGGTAGGCTCCACCTCCACGGAGGAACGCCTGGAGGGCATCCCGGGCAAGCCGCCCGGCCTGCTCAACCCCCCCACGGGGTGCCGTTTCAGGGACCGCTGCCCCATGGCGTTCGACAAGTGCGCCGAGCAGCCTCCCCTGCTGGAGATCGAACCCGGCCACTGGGCCGCGTGCTGGAAGACGGGTGAGTGACGGTGAGTGAGACCCTGCTCGAACTCGACCACGTGCACAAGGTGTACCGGACCGGAGCGTTCGGCGGTGGACGCAAGCGCGCGGTGCGCGACGTCAACCTGACCGTACGCGCGGGCGAGGTCGTGTCCCTCATCGGTGAGAGCGGCAGCGGCAAGAGCACGATCGGCAAGATGGTGCTCGGGCTGACGTCGGTCTCCGAGGGGCAGATCCGCTACGAGGGCACCGACGTCTCGACGATCAAGGGCTTCAAGGCCCGCAAGGAGTACTACCGCCACGTGCAGGGGGTCTTCCAGGACCCCTTCAGTTGCTTCAACCCCATCTTCAAGGCCGACCGAGTCTTCGAGATGGTGCGCCAGTCCTACGCGCCCGACACCTCCCAGGAGGAGTGGCGCGAGAAGGTCCTGTCGTCGCTGGACACGGTCCGCCTCGACCCGGGCAACGTGCTGAACAAGTACCCCCACCAGCTCAGCGGCGGGCAGTTGCAGCGCATGCTCATCGCCCGCGCCCTGCTGCTGGACATCAAGGTGCTGGTGGCCGACGAGATCATCAGCATGCTCGACGCCTCCACCCGGATCGACGTGCTCAACCTGCTCGTCGACCTCAAGGAGCGCGGCCTGGGCATCCTGTTCGTCACGCACGACCTGTCCCTGGGCAACTACGTCAGCGACACCTCGGTGATCCTGCACAAGGGCGCCGTCGCCGAGATGGGGCCCACCCAGCGCGTGTTCGAGAACCCGCTGCACCCCTACAGCCGCCACCTGCTCTCCTGTGTGCCGCAGTTGCACCAGACCTGGGCCGAGGTCGACGCCGAACTGGCGGCCAACCCGCCCGAGGACGTCACGCTGCCGACGGTGCCCGAGGGCGAGTACACGGCGCCGCTGCTGGAGGCCGAGGCCGGACACTTCGTCGGTATCGACCAGACATGAGCAAGGAAGACCACGTGAACACCCTGATCGATCTGACAAGCGGCTGGGCCCTGGAGCCTCGCGGGGACCGCCTCCAGGGCCCGGCCGCCGGGGTCGGGACGGTGTCGGCCCAGGTGCCGGGCTGTGTCCACACGGACCTGCTCCGGCACGGGCTGATCGACGAGCCCTATACCGACGACAACGAGACGCGTCTGGGGTGGATCGGCCGCACTGACTGGCGCTACTCCCGCTCCCTGGCGGAGGAGGCGGCCGCGCTGTCGTCCCACGACCGGGTGGACCTGGTGTGCGAGGGGCTGGACACGGTCTCCTCCATCCGGGTGGCCGGGCGCGAGGCGGGCCGGTCGGAGAACATGCACCGCACCCACCGGTTCGATGTCACCGAGGCCCTGGCCTCGGCCGGCGGCGACCCGGAGCTCGTCGTGGACTTCGCCTCCCCCTACGGGTACGCCGAGGCCCACCGGGAGCGAATGGGAGCGCTCCCGGCCGCCTACGACGAGCCCTACCAGTACATCCGCAAGATGGCGTGCAACTTCGGCTGGGACTGGGGCCCGACCCTGGTCACCTCCGGCATCTGGCGCCCCATCCGCCTGCACGCCTGGTCCACCGCGCGCATCGCCGCCGTCCGGCCCCTGGTCTCCGTCGAGGGCACCACCGGCCGGGTCGCGGTCCACGTCGGCCTGGAGCGCACCGACGCGGGCCGACAGAGGGAACTGACCCTCACCGCGACCGTCGGCGGTGCCGAGGCCAAGGCCACCGTCGCCCCCGGCGATGAGCGCGCCGTCCTGGAGTTGGAGGTGCCCCAGGCGGAACTGTGGTGGCCGCGCGGCCACGGCGGCCAGCCGCTGTACGACCTGGAGGTGGAACTGGCCGCCGACGGCGCCGCCCTGGAGGGGTGGTCCCGGCGGATCGGCTTCCGCGAGGTGGGCATCGCCAGCGAGCCCGACGCCGAGGGAGCCGCCTTCGCGGTCACCGTGAACGGACGCCGCATCCTGGTCAAGGGCGCCAACTGGATCCCCGACGACACCTTCCCCACCCGAGTGGGGGAGGCCCGCTACCGCGAGCGCGTCACGCAGGCCTGCGAAGCCGGCATGAACCTGCTGCGCGTGTGGGGCGGCGGGATCTACGAGTCCGACGACTTCTACGAGGTCTGCTCCGAACTGGGCGTGCTCGTGTGGCAGGACTTCCTGTTCGCGTGCGCCGCCTACCCCGAGGACGACCCGATCGCCGCCGAGGTGGAGGCCGAGGCACGGGAGGCGGTCGTCCGACTGTCCCCGCACGCCTCTCTCGCGGTGTGGTGCGGCAACAACGAGAACATCTGGGGCCACGAGGACTGGGGGTGGAAGGAGGAGCTCGACGGCCGCCCCTGGGGCGCCGGGTACTACCTGGACCTGCTGCCCCGCGTGGTCGCCGAACTCGACCCCACCCGGCCCTACTGGCCGGGCAGCCCCTACTCCGAGGGCGAGGGGGTGCACCCCAACGACGCCGCCCACGGCACCATGCACGTGTGGGACGTGTGGAACGACCTGGAGTACACGCACTACCGCGACCACCGGCCCCGGTTCGCGGCGGAGTTCGGCTACCAGGCACCGCCCAACCACGCCACCCTGCGCTCCGCGGTGTCCGATGACCCGCTGACCCCGTCCTCGCCCGGCGTGGCCCACCACCAGAAGGCCGAGGACGGCGACGCCAAGCTCGCCCGCGGCCTGCGGGAGCACTTCGGCGACCGCGCGTGGGACTACGACGCCTGGCACTACCTGACCCAGGTGGCGCAGGCGCGGGCGCTGGAGGTGGGGATCGGCTACTACCGCTCCCTGTGGCCGTACTGCACGGGCACGGTGGTGTGGCAGATCAACGACTGCTGGCCGGTGACCTCGTGGGCGCTGGTCGACGGCGCGGCGCGGCTCAAGCCCGCGTGGTACGCGGTGCGCTCGGTCTACGCCGACCGCGTCGCCACGGTGCAGCCCGCCGACGGCGGCCGCCTGTGCGTCGTCCTGGGCAACGACACCGACCAGGAGTGGACCACCGAGCTCACCCTGGCACGCCGCAGCGCCGGGGGAGAGGTGCTGGCCTCCTCGGTCCACCCGGTCCGGGTGGCGCCGCGCGGTGCGCTGCGGGTCTCCGTGGCCGCCGAGTTGGCCCGTCCGGAGCGCGCCGAGAGCGAGGTGCTCACCGTCGACGGTGCGGGGGAGCGGGCGTGGTGGTTCTTCGCACGTGACCGCGATTTCGCCTACGGGGCCCCGGAATTCGACACGGAAACCCGGGTCGAGGGCGCTGATCTGCTCGTGAGCGTGCGGGCCCGGGTGCTGTTGCGGGACCTGGTGCTCAACGCCGACCGGCTCGACCCGCAGGCGTCCGCGGACAGCGCCCTGGTGACGCTGCTCCCGGGCGAGGAGCACACGTTCCGGGTGCGGGGCGGCGCCGGGCTCGACCCGGAGGCCGTCGTGGCGGCGCCGGTGCTGACCTGCGTGAACGAAGTTCTGGCAAAGTGAGGGTGATCGCTTGGTAACGCTGGGGCGTCGGATGTCCGGTGTGCGGGGGATTGCCGCTGCCAGCAGCGAATATTCCCTCGCCGACGGTGCGTGTCCCCACACCGGAACCCTCCCCCGGGCGCTCCGGCTGTGATAAGTTCGTAGTGATTGTTAGTCGTTGAATTTCGCAGTTGGTGTTTTGCCCGCGGAGTTTGTGACCGGCGGGCGGTTTCTCAAAGATCGGCTCGCGGCAATTTGCGGATGTGAGTCTGCATCCGTGTACACCGAGCTGAAGGAGAGAAACATGGCTCAGGGAACTGTGAAGTGGTTCAACGGCGAGAAGGGCTTCGGCTTCATCTCCCCCGACGACGGCGGCCCGGACGCCTTCGTCCACTACAGCGCGATCCAGGGTTCCGGCTTCCGTAACCTGGAGGAGAACCAGCGCGTGGAGTTCGAGATCACGCAGGGCAACCGCGGCCCGCAGGCCGACAACGTCAAGGCCCTCTAAGGTCCTGATCGTTTGAGCCACGGCCCCGGCGAGGCACCGCCTCGCCGGGGCCGCCGGCGTTCCCGGGCCGTTCAGTCCCCGTCCTCGACCCAGTCGAGGGTGCGTCTCACGGCCTTGCGCCAGTTGCGGTACTCGCGCTCGCGCGCCTGCGGCGCCATCTTCGGCGTCCACGCGGTGTCCTCGCGCCAGTTGGCGCGCAGCGTCTCCAGGTCCGGCCAGTAACCCACCGCCAGCCCCGCCGCGTAGGCCGCGCCCAGGCACGTGGTCTCGGCGACCTCCGGCCGCACCACACCGGTGTCGAGCACGTCCGCGAGGATCTGCATGAGCAGGTCGTCCCCGGTCATGCCGCCGTCCACCTTCAGGGTGGTGAGCGTGTTGCCGGCGTCGGCGTTCATCGCGTCCACCACCTCGCGGGTCTGCCAGGCCGAGGCCTCCAGGGCGGCCCGCGCGATGTGGCCCCGGTTCACGTAGCCGGTCAGTCCGGCGATGACCCCGCGCGCGTCGCCGCGCCAGTGCGGGGCGAAGAGGCCGGAGAAGGCGGGGACGATGTAGCACCCGCCGTTGTCGTCCACGGTCCGGGCGAGCTCCTCCACCTCCGGCGCGGTGGAGATGAGCCCCAGGTTGTCGCGCAGCCACTGCACCAGGGAGCCGGTGACGGCGATCGACCCCTCTAGCGCGTACACCGCCCGCTCCTCGCCCAGCTTGTAGCCGAGCGTGGTGAGCAGGCCGTTCTCCGAGGTGACAGGCTCGGTTCCGGTGTTCATCACCAGGAAGGCCCCGGTGCCGTAGGTGCCCTTGACGTCGCCGGGGTCGAAGCAGGTCTGTCCGAAGAGCGCGGCGTGCTGGTCGCCGAGCGAGGCCGCCACCGGTACCCCTTCCAGGGGGCCGCTCGCGGTGCCGTAGACCTCGGAGGAGGAGCGGATCTCGGGGAGCAGGGCGGCGGGGACGCCCATCGCGTCCAGGACCTCCCGGTCCCATTCCAGGGTGTGGATGTTCATCAGCATGGTGCGGCTGGCGTTGGTCACGTCCGTGACGTGGCGTCCGGTCAGCTTCCAGATCAGCCAGGTGTCCATGGTGCCGAACAGGAGTTCGCCGCGCTCGGCGCGCTCGCGCAGCCCGTCCACGTGGTCGAGCAGCCACCGGATCTTGGGGCCGGAGAAGTAGGTGGCCAGGGGCAGCCCGCACCGGTCGCGGAAGCGGTCCTGGCCGGTGTCGCCGCCGAGTGCGCGGACCAGGGAGTCGGTGCGGGTGTCCTGCCAGACGATCGCGTTGTGCACGGGTTGGCCGGTCGCGCGGTCCCACAGCAGGGTGGTCTCGCGCTGGTTGGTGATGCCCACGGCGGCCACCTGTCCGGGGGCGGCGCCGGCCTCGTCGAGGGCCTGTGCGACGACCGCCTCCACGTTGGTCCAGATCTCCGCCGCGTCGTGCTCCACCCAGCCGGGCCGGGGGAAGATCTGCCGGTGCTCGCGCTGCCCGGTGGCGGCGGCGCGGCCGTCCCGGTCGAAGAGGATGCAGCGGCTGGACGTGGTGCCCTGGTCGATCGCGGCGACGTACTGCTGGCTCAACGGTGCCTCCTGCTTGTGGCCAAGACTGGGTGAGCCAATTGTGTCGCACGGGTCACACCCCCGTCGGGGCGGTGTGCCGGTGCGGTGGGGCCTCAGGTGTCGTCGATGCGGTCGAGGGCCTGCGCGAGCAGGCGTAACGACGCCACGGCGCGTTCGGTCTCCTCCTCGCCCAGGGCATCGACCAGTTTGCGGGCGAGCCGAGCGTGGGCGGGGCCGATACTGTGCAGGGCGTCCCGTCCCCGCACGGTGGGGGCGAGGAGTTTGGCGCGCCGGTGCGCGGGGTTGGGCCGGTACTCGGCCAGTTCCCGGCTCACCAGCAGGTCGGCGATGCGCTGTACGCTCTGGCGGCTGGTGCCCAAGCGCCGGGCGATCTCCGAGACCGTGCGCGGCTGGTCGGCGATGTCGCCGAGCACCTGCCAGCGGGCGGCGGTGAGCCCCGCGGGCCGGGCGAGTTCCTCGGCGGCGGCCAGGAGTCGTGCGTTGAGCCGGAACACCGTCGTCGCGGTCGCTGAGAGCAGTGCGGCGGGGTGTCGCGGTCTCACGGGCGGGACGCCTCCGCCAGCACGGTGTAGGCGTCGCGGTCGTGTCGGCCGAAGAGCCGGTACCAGGCGTCGAGCACGCGCGGGGAGTAGACGTCGAGGAGGCGGAAGATCTCGCGGGCGAACTCCACGGGGGCGATGGGGTTGGCGGTGATGAGGTCGCCGTCGGTGACGGCGAGGTCGTCCCTGTAGTGGCGGAATCCGGCGTAGCCGGTGGCCAGCAGGTACTCCGGGGCGGCGCTGGTGTGGGCGCGGTCGTCGAGCAGGCCCTCGCGGGCGAGTCCGGCGGTGGCGCCGCAGATCGCGGCGACCGGCACGCCGGTGTCGAGGAAGATCCCGGCGGCGGAGGAGAAGGGGGACATGGCCTCGGGGGCGCAGTCCCAGGTGTCGGCTCCGGGGAGGATGAGCATCGAGCTCTCGGAGGGCTTGAGCTGGGGGAGTGCGATGTCGGGCAGGACGGTGAGGCCGCCCATGGTGGTCACGGGGGCGTCGCCCATGCCGACCGTGGCGACGCGGACGCCGCCGGGACGGCGCTGGGCCTCTCCGCTGCGCAGGTGGGCGAGGACGTGTCCGATCTCCCAGTCCGCCATGTGGTCGTAGACGGCGACGTGGACGGTGCGTGTGCGCGATGAGCTCATGACAGAATCCTGTCATTTTGACAACATGATGTCAACGATTGAGGGGTGTCCCGACCCTGGTCAAGGTGGGGGGCGTACGTTGCGGACTGCGCGTGGCGCGTTCGGGAATAGTAACGGTCCACCGCCGGACGGCGGGGGGTTTCGGGAGAAGAGATCATGCACGTCGTCTTCATGGGTGTTTCCGGCAGTGGCAAGAGCACGGTGGCCGAACGCGTGGCCGAGCGCCTGGACCTGCCCTTCGCCGAGGCCGATGCCTTCCACCCCGAGTCCTCCGTCGCCAAGATGGCGGCGGGCGTACCGCTGACCGACGCGGACCGGTGGCCCTGGCTGGACGACCTCGCCGGATGGATCGCCGAGCACGAGGCCCGGGGCGAGTCCACCGTCATGGCCTGTTCCGCGCTGCGGCGCGCCTACCGCGACGTCCTGCGCGGGGGCGCCCCGAACGTGGCCTTCCTCCACCTGAGCGGGTCCTCCGCACTGCTCCAAGCGCGCCTCCGGTCGCGCCGGGGCCACTTCATGCCCGCCGGGCTGCTCCAGTCGCAGTTGCGGACCCTGGAGGAACTCGACTCACGTGAGCCGGGACACGTCCTTGACGTGGGAGAAGACGTGGACGCGCTGGTAGTGCGGGCTTTGGCGTATGTCGAGAGCTTGGTCCGTTCAGAGAGCGCTTGATCCAAAATCAGCGTTTTGTTGCGCTGTGACCTCTCTACAGGCGACCCTGTGCGGTATGCACAAGACCCTTTCCTCCCCCACGACCCCTGCCCAGCGGCCCGAGGACGCCGAGGCCCCCTCGTCATCCTCGCCCCCCGAACCCTCACCCGCGCCCCGCCCCTCGCCAGTCGCCAAGGCCGTCCAGAGCGTCGACTGGGCCCGCGCCGCCGAGTCCCTCAAGAAGGGCTCCGCCCGGACGGGCGGCCTGCTCAAGGTGCTCGGAGCCCGGACCGGCGCGTTCCTCGCGGCCGTCGGCGCCCGGATCGCCCTCCACCTCAAGGAGAGCGCGGTCCGGGTGGGCCGGCTCCTCAGGGGCCACCGGCCCGGCGAGCACCCGCCGCAGGACGTGCGCCACGCCTTCGCGCTGATGCTCGCCGCGGTCCCCGCGTTCGGCTTCCTGGCCTACACCGGCTACACGCAGTTGGACCCGGGGGTGCCGGGCACGGTCCGCACCGAGATGTGGACCCTCACCGTCACGGCTGGGCTGGCCGGCCTCGCCCTGGGCGCCCTGGCCGTCCCCGTGCGCCGGGCCGTGCCCCTGCTGCACCGGGCCGCCCAGGTCTGCGCGCTGGCGGGCATGGGCGTGGCCCTCATGGGGCTGCACCGGGCCGCGCAGCTCGCCGACACCGCGATCCTGGTGGCCTCCGCCGTGGCGGCGCTCTTCGCCGTCGTCGCCAACGTCGCCCTGTGGTCCACGTCGGTCCGCACCTGGTGCCGCGCCGCACCGCAGGGCTGAGCGGCCCGTTATCGCAGGTAGGGCCCTTGCCCCGGGCCCTTGGCCGTTTCGGCCGCACCCCCGCCGCGCTTCGGTGGGCACGGAGCGGTGTTCGGGGGCAGCCCCCTAACCCTCCCCGGCGGCCTCCCTGAGCCGGTCCAGGTGCTCGCCCCCGTCGTCTCCGTGGCGTGCCAGGTAGTCGGCGAGCGCCTCGGTGGCGATCCGCGCCGCCTCGTCCTCGAAGCCGTACTCGACCAGGTCGTCGAGCAGGTCGATCGCCCTGTGCAGTTCCTCGCCCTCGGCGGGGTCCTCCTCGGCCTCTTCGGGCAGGTGGTCGGCGACCAGGTCCAGGAGCGCGGTGCGGGCCTCGTCCGCGGCGGACTCGGCTCCGGCAGCCGCGCAGAGCCGGATTCGGGTGATGGGGTCGTCGTCGGCAGCCATGATGAGCTGTTCGGCGAGCCAGGAGGTCTCCTGGCCCTCAAGGAACGCGGTCAGCGCCGCGTCGTCCAGGGGAGTGGTCATCGCACGATCATAGGACGCCCCGCCGACGAACGGCAGGGCTGTACCGGGTACCGCGGCCCGGACCGCCATGGTCTCCATTCGGTATCCGTGACAGGTGTAACGGACGGTTCAAAAGGGAAGAAAGATACATTTATCGTGTCCTGTTCTCCATCTCCTGGGCCTGCTCCCTGGGAACGGACACGATGAGGAGAGACCCCTATGACCCCCGAACCCCGTCCGGGCGTGCTCGGCGCGCGTGTGCTCGCCGGTGTCGTGCTCGCCGCGGCTACCGTCTTCAGCGGCGGCGTCGCCGCAGCCGATCCCCCCGGTGACAACGGCACCGTGAAGATCCACGACCCCGAGACACCCGCTGATGACCCCAAGAACGAGCCCAAGGTGTGCACGTTCTACATCAAGGGTGACAACTTCGACTCCGGCCAGGAGGTCTCCTGGGAGATCGTCTACCAGAGCGGCCCCGACAAGGGCGACCTGGTGCTCGACGGCGAGCTGGTCCTGGACCAGGACGGACACGGCACCAGCGAGCTGATCGAGCTCGACGAGGGCCACTACAAGCTCATCTGGACCTTCGAGGGCGAGAACGGCAAGGCCAAGCACAAGGTCTTCAAGGTGGAGTGCGAGGACGAGCCCACGGACGAGCCGACCGAGCCGACCGATGAGCCGACCGAGCCGACCGATGAGCCGACCGAGCCGACCGATGAGCCGACCGAGCCCACGGACGAGCCGACCGAGCCGACCGATGAGCCGACCGAGCCCACGGACGAGCCGACCGACGGGCCCACGGACGGCCCCAGCACGGACCCGTCCACCGGACCCTCCGACGACCCGAGCGAGCCGGCCGACGAGGGCGGTCTGCCCGTGACCGGTTCCGCGCTGGCCGGCCTGGTGGCCGCCGGTGCCGTCGCCGTCGCCGGTGGTGGCGCGGCCCTCTACCTCGGACGCCGCAAGGGCACCGGGAACACGCAGGGCTAGGTCTCACGCGAGTGAGGGTCGGCGCCCCTGACGCCTGACCGGGAGGGGCGGTGCCGAAAGGCGCCGCCCCTCCTTCCTTACGCCCCGCGCAGTGCCGCGCACACCTCCAGCAGCCGCTCGCGCAGCACCGCGCCCCGCTCGGCGAACCCCTCCTGGGCGGCCATGTACTCCGCCTTGCCCTCGGCGGTCTCGATCCGCACCGGCGCGTACCCCCACGCCGCCAGGTCGTAGGGCGAGGCCCGCATGTCCAGGACGCGGATGTCGCGGGACAGCTCGAAACAGTCCGCCACCAGCTCGGACGGCACCGCCGGGGCCAGCTTGTAGGCCCACTTGTACAGGTCCATGTTGGCGTGCAGGCAGCCCGGCTGGTCCAGGTCCACCTGGCTCTCCCGGGTGGGCCGGAGGGTGTTGAGCGGCCGGGCCGGCCCGGTGAAGAACCGGAAGGCGTCGAAGTGCGAACAGCGGATACGGTGCGAGCGCACCACCCGGTCTGTGCCCTCCGCCCCCAGCCGCAGCGGCACCTGTTCGTGGCGCACCCGGTCGGCGCGGTACACCATCGCCCACTCGTGCAGCCCGAAACAGCCCAGGTGGGCGGGGCGGGAGGCGACCGCCGACAGCAGCCGCTCGACGAAGCCCGCCACCGGCCGCGCCGCCAGGAACGCGCGCGCGTCCAGACCCACACCCTCCCCGAGTTCGGTGTGGAAGCGCTCCGCCAGGTGCTCCCGGGCGCCCTCGCCCAGCAGCACCGTCCCCACCCCCGGGTGCCAGCGGCGCAGCCGCGACGGCTTGAGGCTGTAGTAGGTGAACAGGAAGTCCTCCACCGGGTGGCGCTCGCCCCGCTCGCGCCGCCGCAGGTGGTCGATGGTCAACGCGTCCACGCGCGCCTCGTGCGCACGAGTGCGCCCGCGCCACCGCGCTTCGGTGAGGGCGGTCACCGCCCCGGTCGCTGTCGCTTCCACGCGCCCCAGGGTAGGCGGTGGCGGGCCGCGCTCAGTTCGACTGCTGCACCGGCAGGTGCCGCCCCAGGTAGCCGACGTAGACCCGGTTGGTGGTGCCCGGCCCCAGGTGGGGATAGAAGTACAGCCGCGGACAGATCCCGTACTCGGTGTCGAGCTTGATGTGCGCGTACATCGGGACCCGACCGTCCGGGCTCACCTCCTCGGGCACCCGGAACATCCGCTTCTCGTTGAGCTTGCCGCGGTTGCGCACGTAGTCCGACTCCTGTGAGGCCAGCCGCTTGACCGGGATGACCTGGTAGCCGTCCGGGGTCTCCCGCAGGTAGGAGTGGAACCCCAGGCCGCTGCCGGGGTTGTCGAACTGGTAGCGCGCGTAGTCGTTGAGGGCGAGCAGCGCCTCCCAGGCGCGGGTGACCCACAGGCCCTCCTTTCGGCTGTCGGAGAGCTCGTACACCGAGTCGTGGTCCTCGATGGTGAAGAACAGGTGCGGCAGTGCGGAACCGTCGGTGATCTGCTCCAGCAGCCCGCTCACGCAGGTGGGCGGCGGCAGTTGTGTGTCGCGCGGAGCCGGTGCCGCGGCCAGACGGAACAGCCCAGCGTCGTGGGCCTTGGACCGCAGCCACCGCGCCTCGTGCCTGGAGGCGCGCAGTTGTTCGCGGGCGCTCGCCAGCTCCTCGGAGAGGTCGGTGCTCTCGGCGAGCAGTTCCTGGCGCTCCTCGCTGAGCTCGGTGACCCGCGCGCCCAGCCGGGTGACCTCCTCGCGCAGCCGCTGGTTCTGCTGTTCCAGCTCCTCCCGCGCCTGGGCGGCGGCCACGGCCGGATCGTGGTGCGGCTGCCCGATTCGGGGGGAGGGCAGCAGACGGGGCGCCGTCAGGGGGCGGGCACGGCGGGAGCGCACCTCCCGCGCCTCCTCCTCCAGGAAGGCGTCGATGGCGCGCAGCGGTTCGGGAAGCGCCGCCTCCAGGGCGTTCTCGCGGATCTCTCGGGACAGCGTGGCCCCCACCCAGGAGCGGATCCGCTCGCGCTCCCGGGCGGTGTCGAGCGTGGCCGGGCCCATGCGGGGGTGCCGTGAGGTGTCGGCCGCGCTGTCGGTGCGCACCCCGGGTAAGAACGTGCGCACCCCGCCCGCCGGGATATCGAGCCCCTCCGGGAGCTTTCCGCCCACCCGTTCGAGCGCCGCCCGGTCCAGCACGTACCCCGCACACATGCCGGTGCACCGGGACAGGGCCGAGGCCATGGCTGTGCGCCAGTCGGCCACGGTGACGTCCTCAGGGGGTGCGGTGGCCACCAGCGCCATCCTGCGTTCGGGGTCGTTGATCGCCGACACCAGCCCCTCGACCAGGGACGCGTCGCGCCCGCGCACGATCCGCGGTTCGGCGGGCATCGGGTGCCCCCCGTCGTGGGCGTCGACCGCCTCCAGGAGCATCCGGGCGGCCTCGGGCGGCATGACGTCCAGTTTCGGTGGGCGGGCGGTCTCCTCCCCGGGGCCGTGGGGGTCGGCGCGCATGTCGATCCACACGTGGTGGCGGGGCGAGAACTCGGGGTCGACGACCACCGTGGCCACGGTGCGCCACACGGCGTCTGGTTTGTCGGACTCGGTGGTCAGGCGGAGGAAGACCAGGCCCTCCTCGGGGTTGTCGTGGCGCACCACCAGCGCGCGCGACCGGTTGCTCAGCTCGTAGCGGCCGGAGACCGAGAAGTCCACCCGGCCGCCCGAGGTCCCCCGCTTGCTCAGCCACTCGGAGAGCACCCCCGACGTGGCGGCGACGAGGTCGCCACCGCCCCGGGGGACCGAGACGAGCGTGCGGTAGACGAGTGGCAATGAGCGCTCCCGGGCTTCTTCCGTCGGCGGCGGACGGTCCGCTCTGGTCGGTGGGTTGCCCCCCTCCCACCTCGGTGGGTTGCCCCCTCCCACCACTGTGGACGAAGCGTCGCGTCGGCGCTAGTCGGTTGACCGAAGATGCCAGCCGGGGTAATAGTGTGTGAATTCAGGGTATTTCACGGTATGCCGTGCCCCTTCCCGCATGTCACCCGGGTGGGGGTCAGAGCCGCTCGGCACTCTCGAAGAGCCGCCGGGCCTCGTCGCCGAAGCGCGGGCCGTACTGGGTCCGGGTGTCGTCGGCGTACTTGAAGCTCACCACCGACGCGACCGTGCCGCGCCCGGTCGCCGAGTCGAAGCCGGTGAACCACGGCCCGCCGCTGGAGCCCTGCGTCATCACGCACCGCATGCCGTGGGCGGTGGTGCCCCCCTTGTCGGGGGTGGTCCGGCCCGAGCAGTAGTGCAGGTACCGGCCCCGGTACGGCGAGGTCGCCGGGTAGCCGAAGGCGTAGACCTGCGGGCCGCGCGCGGTGCGCCCCTGCGGCCACCGGTCGAAGGCGATGCGCTGGGCGCCCACCCGGTTCTGCACCGGCGTGCCGCCGTCGGTGTTGAGGACCACCATCGCGAAGTCGTGGCTGTCGTCGGCGTCGCGCGCCCACGGGGAGGGGACCAGCATCTCGCGGGCGGTGTAGCGGCTGTAGGGGGACGTCCCCCGGTCGTAGCCGGGGACGAACGTCCAGTTGCGCGCCCAGGAGCCCCTGCCGTCCTTGGCGCAGTGCCCGGCCGTGACCACGGTGCTGCGGTTGGCCGAGTCCACGACCGAGGCCGAGCACGTGAAGTCGCGGCCGTTCATCGTCAGGTACACCTTGCCGGTGGTGCGCGTGACCGCGCCGCCCCCGGTCCAGACCTCGCCGGTGCTGTTGTCGTGCGGGGCGGCCTGCCGCTCGGTGGGCGCCTCGGGTGCGGCGACCTCCAGCGCGTCCCCGACCAAGCCGGTGATGGGCAGGGCCGCGGCCATGCGCTCACTCGTCCAGTAGTCCAGGACGGCCTGGCGCTGGACGGGGGTCACCGCGCCGCTCTGGTGGGCCACCCCCTCCATGCGTGCGAGGGGGGTGGTGGCGGTGGCCGCGTGGGGGGTGTGGACCGCCTGGGTGATGGCCGAGGCGGTCCCGTCCGGGACGCCGAGGAGGGCGAGTCCCCCGAGCGCGACCGCGACCGCGGCGGCGGGGGCGAGGATCTTGTGCGCGATGGGCGAGGTCATGCGCCGATCCTTGCACACTTTGAGTAATTAAGTAGCTACCTTGCGTTTGTGTCCTGTGGTTCGTGGGAAGAGGACCGCGCCCGGTGGGTGGGGCGGGGGTCGGCGTCGGGGGTGTGGGGCCCGGGTGGTGGGGTGGCCGGTACCGGCCACCCGAAAGGGCCGTTCTGATCTGGAATGGGTCCCTTGCGCACGGTAGCGCCCGGTTTCGCCCTCTGAAGTTTTGCCGGCAGGAGTCCCCTGTGCCCTATGAGATGTGAGCTGGGTCGGTTTCATGAGTGAAACCGGCCAGGCCGAGGAACTCACCATCCGGACCATTGCCGCCGCGCTCGCGCTCGAAGGGATCGCGGACGATCTCGGGGGAGTGTTTTCGACTCAGGCCGGGGCAGGGCGGATAGCGCGGGAATCAGGGAAACCACCGGTGTGGCCGAAAGTGGTCACACCGGTGTCGCTTCGTTGTGGGTCAAAGGCTTCGACACCCTTGATTGTCCCAGTTCAGAGGCGCCTTCCGTGTGTTCAGGGGTCTTGGTGGTCACGCCCCCGTGAAAGCCCGAGGTTAACGGCTGCTCCACGGAAGCGTCGACTGGCGAGGACATCCCCGAAATCCAGGTAACGGAGGAGAGGGCGACGGCTATCTGGGTGAGGATGACCGCCGATACATATGTCCTCCATGAGATGTTCGAAAGCTACGGAGACGGCTCCGTCATGGGGGACATCACCTCCTATTATGAGGAACGCCGGGAGGAAGAGGAGGCCGCAGGCCTGCCACACTTCGACGGTATCGACTTTCTGCTCCGTTCGGGTGTTCTCGTTGAAACCGACGGCGAGTACCGGGTCGTCGACGACGCATGGGAGACCGGCAACTCTGCTCCCGACGACAGCGAAGTCGCCCAGGCGATGCGGCACGCCTTGGAAGCAACCGAGGTGGGTTGGTGCGGTGAGATGAAGGGGTACGAGTTCGCCGACCAGTATTTCGATGCCTCCTGGGAGAGGTTCGACACCGAGGAGGAGTACCTGGAGAGCATCGAAACGTTTGTGGCGTGCGGCTCCTGAACGCTCCAGCCGGGAGAGGCGATCTGACGCGGATCGCTTGACCCGCTGTCTGGCCAGAGCGCCGGGGAGCCTGGACTACCGCGACCCCTGTGCTGGTGCAGGGGGCAGGTAGCCGACCCCTGCACCAGCACAGGGGTCGACCGGCCCAACGCCCGGACCCGCCTATCCCCGGGCGGCGGGCGCCCAGTCCTGGGCGAAGGCCTCCATCTGCTTGATGACGGAGTCGATCGCGCTCTTCTCCTGGTCCGGCGGGTAGTCGAACTTGGCCAGCAGGCGGCGCACCCGGTTGCGCAGCTTGGCCCGCACCGGCTCGCGCGAGAGCCAGTCGGTGCTCAGGTTCTTGCGGATGTCCTTGACCAGGGCGCGGGCGATGTCGGCCAGCACGTCGTCGCCCATCAGCTCCTGGGCGGTGCCGTGCGTGGCCACGGCGTCGTAGAAGGCAAGCTCGGCGTCGTTGAGCGGCGGGTCGAAGGTCTCCCCGCGCCGCGCCTCGGCCATCACCTCCTCGGCCAGGGAGAACAGCGCCGCCAGCGCCTCGGCGCTGGTGAGCTGCTCGCGCATGTAGCGCGTCATCAGCTTCTCCAGGCGCTCGGTGAAGCGCTCCCGGCTGATCGCGTTGTGCCGGGTCACCTCGCCCATCTTCCGCTGGACGAGGCGGCGCAGCGCCTCCGTGGCCAGGTGCGGGGTCTCCGACTGCTGCATGCGGCGCAGTTCGGCCTCGTTGAGGCGGGTGATGTCCAGCCGCCCCATCCCCGCCTCGGCGTACAGGTCGGTGATCTCCTCGGCATCCACCGCCGAGGCCGCCAACTGCGACAGGTACATGCTGATCTCGGCGGGCAGCGCCTCGCCCCGCGCCTCGCGTTCGGCGGCCTCGATCTTCACCACCCAGGCGCGCAGCTCCACGAAGAAGGCGATGTCGCGCCGCCAGTGCTCCAGGTCCCCGAACCGGGCGCTGATCTCCGAGCTCATCGAGCACAGCTGGTAGAACCGCTCCAGATTGGTGGCGCTCTCGCGGAAGCGCTCCGACAGCGATCTGCCGTCCCCGCCCTCGGGTCTGCGCCGGTTCTCCGGGGAGGTGAGGTGGTTGGCCACCATCCCCAGCGCGTGCTTGCGCGCGTCGTCGCGGGCGGCCCCCAGCAGCCGCCGCCAGTCGATCCCCGACAGCAGGCCGCAGATGGTGTCGTACTCGTTGCGGAGCTCGGTGATGGCGCGGTCGATGCCGCGGCCCAGGGTCTGGTCCTCCCGGTCGCGCGGCGAGTACTCCGCCAGCGCCTTCTGGAGGTTGTCGGTCAGCGGCGCGTAGCCCACCAGCAGGCCGTCCCGCTTGCCGCGGAAGCGCCGGTTGACCCGGGCCAGCGCCTGCATCAGGCCCGCCCCGCGCATCGGCCGGTCCATGTACATGGTGTGGATCGGCGGCGCGTCGTAGCCGGTGAGCAGCATCGAGTGGACGATGAGCAGCTGGAGTTCGTCGTCGGGGTCCTTGGCGCGCGCCTGCACGGTCCGGTGCCCCGAGGGGCGCAGCGCGTGCGCCTTGAGTTCGGCCGGGTCGGAGGGCTCGCTGTGGAAGACCACCTTCATCACGCCCCGGTCGGGACCCTCGCCCACCCACTCCGGGCGCAGCTCCGCCAGGGCGTCGAACACCCGCACGCACACCTCGCGGGTGGCGCACACCAGCATGGCCTTGCCGGGCCCGCCCAGGTGCGGGCGGACCCGCTTCGACCGCTCCTCCCAGTGGTCGACCAGGTCCCTGGCGAGCGCCGCCACCCGGTCGGGGGCGCCGTAGATGCTGTTCTTCATGTCCAGGGCGGCCCTGAGCGCCTTGCGGCGCTCGGCGTCGTCCATGGCGGCGGTGAGCGTGTCGGCGCGGTCGTCGATGTCGGCGGCGTCCACGCCCTCGGGCAGCGAGATCTCGATCAGCCGCGGCTCGTGGTAGACGCGCACGGTCGCCTCGTCCTCCACGGCCCGCCGCAGGTCGTAGACGTCGATGTAGTCCTTGCCCGCGCCGAACACCTCGCGGGTGTCGGCCTCGGCCTTGGAGATGGGGGTTCCGGTGAAGGCGATGAGCGTGGCGTGGGGCAGGGCGTCGCGCAGGTGGCGCGCATAGCCGTCCAGGCTGTCGTAGTGGCTGCGGTGCGCCTCGTCGACGATGACCACGATGTTGCGCCGGTCGGAGAGCAGGGGGTGGTCGGCCCCCGAATCGCGCTCCTCCCTGGTGCGCCCGAACTTCTGGAGGGTGGTGAAGACGATCCCGCCGGTGTTGGTGCGGGCGAGCGTCTCGCGCAGCTCCTGGCGGCTGTCCACCTGGACGGGGTCGGTGCCCAGCAGGTCCCGGCTGGCCTGGAAGGTGCCCATGAGCTGGTCGTCGAGGTCGGTACGGTCGGTGAGGACCACGGTGGTGGGGTTGTTCAGCGCCGGCTCGCGCGCCACCAGCCCGCTCAGACACACCATCTCCTCGGACTTGCCCGAACCCTGGGTGTGCCAGACCACGCCCGCCTGCCCGTTGGTCCGGGAGGCCGTCACCACGGCCTTGAGCGCCTTGGTGACGGCGAAGTACTGGTGGGCCTTGGCGACGCGCTTGCCCTGCTTCCCGCCGCCGCTGGTGAAGTTGGTGAAGTTGCGGGCCAGGTCCAGGAAGCGGGCCTGGTCGAACAGACCGCGCAGCGCCAGGGCGAGGGCGTCGGGGGTGTCGTCTGGGCCGTACTCGAACTCGGGGCTGTCCTTGGGGCGGCCGTCGCCGTCCACGTTCCACGGTGCGAAGTGCTCGAAGGGCGTGAACGGGGTGCCGTACTTGGCGGTGACCCCGTCCGAGACCAGGCACAGCACGTTGTAGCGGAACGCGGCCGGGAACTCGTCGGCGTAGGTGCCCAACTGGGCGTGGGCCCCGGCGAGGGTGGCGCTCTCGTCGGAGGCGTTCTTGAGCTCGACCACGGCCAGGGGCAGGCCGTTGACGTACAGGACGAGGTCGAACCGGCGCTCGTGGTCGCCGTCGAGCAGCCGCACCTGGTTGACGGCGCGGAAGGTGTTCGAGCGCGGGTCGCGGAAGTCCACCAGGCGGACGGTGGGGGAGTGCTCGGCGCCGTACTCGTCGGTGTAGGTGAGCCGGACCCCGGAGGTGAGGTAGGCGTGGGCGGTCCGGTTCTCCGGCAGCGGCTCGCGCGAGGCCGGGGTGGTGGCGATGGTCAGGGCCTGGTCCACCGCGGAGGGGGTCAGGCCGGGGTTGAGCCGCTCCACGGCCTCGCGCAGGTCGTGGTGGAGGGTGGGGTCGTCCCAGGCCCGGCGCTGGCCCTCGGGGTCGATCGGGAAGTCCTTGCCGGTGCCGGGCAGCCAGGCGAGCTCGCCGAGTTCGTCGAGGGCGTGCTGCTCCCAGTCGGCCTCGGTGACCCGTCGGAAGGGGGAACGGTCGGAGGTGGTGGTGCCGGGCCCGGGGGGTGTCATACGCGGTCCTCCACGATTGTCTCGGCGTCCTTGATCCGGAGCTTCCCCGACATCAGTTGGGGGAGCAGTGTGTCGCGCAACGAGGCGAGAGTGCGGGATTCGGCGGTGAGAGATCGGATGTGCGCAAATGCCTTCGAAGATTGTTCCCCGAAGGAGTTGAGCTCTTCCTTGGTCGGCTTGCGAATCAGGAAGTTCGATGCGTCCTTGGCGTTGACTCGTTGGCGTCCTGAAGTTCCGGCCATCTTCTGGATAGCGTGATTCCGGAACTTCTTGTTCCGAGCTAGGAAGTAGCTGAACTCCTGGGGGACTTCAGGGTGGGAGCGCAGGACGATGAACTCTGTCGACCCCATGCCGATCTGCCCGTCCTCCATGAAGTCGACATATCCAGTCTTTCCGTTCTCCAAGCATGGAGTGATACGAGCGAGAAGAGTGTCGCCGTTGATGAAACGGCTTCCCGACTTGGGTTTGCGGTGACTCCAGGAGGAGATCGGTGCACGGTCGGTCGGCAGTGCTGCCATGTCGACGTAGACAGCGTTCTCTTCTGAGGGCTTCCCTGTCTTCGGGTTGAAGTCGACAAGCTCTGTGGCTGGAAGGTCAGATACTTGACCTTGTTCGTCAGCGTTGATGATGCGGTCGAACTGGGTCTGGAGTATCTCCCCGTAGAGGGCAGTGATGCGCTCGTTGACGGCGATCTTGTCGTCCAGCGCGCCGAGTGCTTCAGCTATGGACTGCTGTTCGGTCATCGTAGGGAGGTGGATTGGCCAACCCGGCAGATCAACCAAAGGTATTCGGTCGACTGTGGCCCCTGGGACCTTGCGTGAGTTGATGGTCTCTTGGAATCGTGGGGACAGGTAAGCGAGAAGCAAGAAACGGGAATCTACGACTTCTTTTTTCGGTCGTAGTAGGCCCATGCGTCGCCCCAAGCAGGCTCGAATTCCTTGAGGCATGAGGGCGGCCTCGCCGAGCCTGGTTTCGTAGGAAAATAGGACGTCTCCTGGTTGGGGGGTTACGCGGCGAGTCCATTTGGTGAAGTCTTCCTCGTTCACATGCGCAGACTCCGAGAGAACAAGACGACCACTCCTCAAGCTGGAAATGCTGAGGAACCAAGGGCCATGATTGACTTTTTTCGGAGTCGCATGAGGGCCGTCGAAGACCTCCGCGATATCGCCGATCGTGAACTCTCGCCACTCGCTCATCCGATCCTCCCGAGCTGCTCGCGGACGGTCGCCTCAAGGCGCTTGGACTCGTCGAAGTGCTCGAAGAGCTCCTTCGTCAGGCGGGCGATCCTCTCCTCCACCGGTTCGGCGTTCGGGTCCTCCTCGACCTCGGCCGCTCCCACGTACCGCCCCGGCGTCAGCACGTACTCGTGCTTGGCGATCTCCTGGAGCTTGGCGGAGTAGGCGAACCCCGGCACGTCCTCGTACTCCAGCTTCCTCTTTCGCGCCGACGCCGTCCCCCGCCAGGCGTGGAAGGTGTCGGCGATCCGCTCGACCTCCTGCGCGGTGAACACCCGCTCGGTGCGGTTGACCATCTCGCCCAGTTCCCGGGCGTCGATGAACAGCACCTCTCCCCGCCGGTCGTTGGTCGCGTCCGCGCCCTGCGCCCCCTTGTTCCGGACCAGGAACCACAGGCACGCCGGGATCGCCGTCGTCCGGAACAGGTTGCCGGGCAGCGCCACCATGCACGCCACCAGGTCGGCGTCCACCATGGCCTTGCGGATCTCGCCCTCACCGGAGGACTGCGAGGACATCGACCCGTTGGCCAGCACCACGCCGGCCTTCCCCCGGTCGCCCAGCTTGGCGACGATGTGCTGCAACCACGCGAAGTTGGCGTTGTTGGCGGGCGGCACCCCGAACCGCCAGCGCCGGTCCTCGGTGCTGCGCTCCCACGGGTGCAGGTTGAACGGCGGGTTGGCCAGCACGTAGTCGGCCTTCAGGTCGGGCAGCTTGTCGTCGGCGAAGGTGTCCGCCCACCGCTTGCCCACGCCCTCGGGGTCCATGCCGTGGATGGCCAGGTTCATCTTGGCCAGCCGCCACGTGCGCTCGTTGGCCTCCTGGCCGTAGACCGCGATGTCGTGCGTGCGGTCGCGCCCGCCGTGGTGCTCCACGAACTTCTGCGCCTGCACGAACATGCCGCCCGAGCCGCAGCACGGGTCGTAGACCCGCCCCTGGTACGGCTCCAGGATCTCCACCAACAGCTCCACCACGCTCTTGGGCGTGTAGAACTCACCGGCCCGCTTGCCCTCGGCGCGCGCGAACTGCTCCAGGAAGTACTCGTAGGTCTCCCCGAGCACGTCCTGGGCGGTCTTCTCCTCTCCTCCCGCGAACCGGGCGTCGCTGATGAGGTCCACCAGGCCCTTCAACCGATTCTGGTCGACGTTGTCGCGGTTGAAGATCTGCGGCAGTACACCGGTCAGCGCCCGGTTCTCCCGCATCAGCTCGCCCATCGCGTCGTCGATGAGCTTGCCCACGCCCTCGTCAGCGCTGGCCGCGTTCTCCGAGATGTAGCCCCAGCGGGCCTTCTCCGGAACCCAGAACACGTTCTCCTCGCTGTAGGAGTCCTGGTCCTCCAGGAAGGCGCCCCGGCGGTGCTCGGGGACGCCGTCCTCCTCCAGTTCGGCCATGATCTCCCGCCTGCGCTCGGCGAAGGCGTCGGAGACGTACTTGAGGAAGACCAGCCCGAGCACGAACTCCTTGTACTGGGCGGCGTCCATGGACCCGCGCAACTGGTCGGCGGCCTTCCACAGGATCGCCCGGATCTGCTCGGGGCTGGAGGCGCTGAAGAGTTCGGCCTGCTGGCCCTTGGCGCGCTTGCGTGGCGGCATAGGTGTTCCTTCGGTGTCGTCGTGCCGTGCGCGGCCCCTCTGAAACAGCGAGGAGGGGGCGGGACGGCGGGGGTGTGCAGAAGTCTGTCAGTTGTCGGGGGCGGCGAGGGTCCCGTCCGCGAACCCGGCGGCGCTCAGGCGGCGGATGGTGTCGAGTTCGGCGTACTGCTCGTCCAGCAGCGCGCGTCTGCGCTCGGCTTCGGCGAGCACGGCGTCCAGCCGGGCCACCTCGCCGGGGTGCAGGTCGGGCAGGGCGACCTCCCCGATCCCCCGTGGCGACCGTGCGGACCCGGGCGGCCCCTGCACGGAGCGGACCCCCTCCAGCAGCAGCGCCAGAACCCGGGGCGTCAGCGCGCGGCGGGCCTGCGGGTTCACCCGCAGCACGCGGGCGGGGAAGGACACCACCGAGGAGCCCTCGTGGTCGACCAGCACCCCGAACTCCGCGCCGGCCGTGTACACCGCGTCTCCGGGCAAGGTCAGCGCCGCGTGCGGGTACTCTGCGGCGAGCACCAGCCGGTCGACCCGCCGACCGCCGCGCGGCGCCCGCCCCAGCACCTCGTCCGGCCCGAGCACGGGCAACTGCCCGTCCGGGTCGATGTGCTCGTCGGCGATCCGGTGCCCCTTGACCGAGGTGAGCCGGTTCTGCCTGATCAGGGCGTTCACGGTGACCCGCTCCGGCAGGGGGCCGGTGCGGCGCACCAGAGCGCCGCGCAGCGGTCCCTGCTCGTCGGCGTGCACGCGCGCCCGGCCCTCGGCCTCGGAGAGCCGGGTCTCCGCCTCGGCGATGAGGGCCGGGCGGTCGCGGACGGTCTGGGACACCACCCGCGACACCGGCGGCCCCGGCGGTACCAGCGGTTCCGTGCGCCGGTCCTTCATGTCCCTGACGGGCACGGGCAGCCCGTACCGGGCGTCGTGGCCGCCCAGGTGGTGGCCTTCGGCCCGCCAGAGCAGGATGTCCTCGGCCAGGCTGCGGACCGTGTCCCCGTCCAGCGCCCGGGAGCCGATGTCGTTGACGAGCACCCGGCCGCGCGCGTCGGTGACCGGGTCCCGGCGCAGGGTCCACAGGGCGCACCCGTACCAGGGCCGGTAGGGGTCGGCGCCGCCGGGGAGCGTGGTCACCGACTCCACCAGGCCGCTGCTCAACAGACGCCAGCGGATATTCGCGGTGCCCGGGTCCAGTTCGCCCACCAGGGTGTCGGCGGGGCCGACGACGACGGCGGTGCGCCCGGGGCGGAGCAGCACGCTCAACTCCTCGATCTCCTCCAGCGCCCGAACCCGGGAACGGCTCTCCCCGGCCTGGTAGGGCAGGGTGGTCACGATCAGGTCGAGGTCGGCCAGCCCCTCCTCCAGTTCGCCGCCCGCCTGTACGTCCAGGTCGATCTCGGGTACCCCGGCCAGCAGCAGGCGGCGGCGGGTGAGCCGGGCCAGTTCGGGGCTGCGCTCGGCGGCGATGACCGTACTGTCTTCGGGGTCGTCGAGCGCGGACACGATGTCGTGCAGCAGGTCGCCGCAGAGCGCGTGCGGGTCGGCGACGGTGAGGGTGTCGTCGCCGGAGGCGTGGCCCAGCGGATCGGCGACTGCGACCACCAGGTCCCGCAGCTCGGGGGAGAGCGAGCCGGTGTCCGGGCCGGTGAGTCCGAGCCGGTGCCGGTGGGACATGAGGTGCTCGTGGGCGCCGCCGGGGGAGTAAGCGGCCTCGATCAGGTCCTCGGCGACGGGGGCCAGACGGACGGAGAGGCCGGGGTCCTCCGCCAGCTCCCGCAAGAAGAACTCGTCGTCGGGGTCCATGCGCTCCACGCGGGCGAGCAGCGCGCCCGGCGTGGTGCCGGAGAGCGGTTTGTCGTCGGTGTGGTGTAGGCACAGCAGAGCGCCGATGACGGAGACGAGGCGCTGCGCGCCGATCTCCTCGGCGAGGCGGACGAGTCCGTGCGCTGCCAGTTCCGGGGCGATGTCGTCGGCGGAGGTGTTGCCCAGCCCGGTGGTGGTGAGCCAGTCGGCCACCGCGCGGCCGTCGAACCAGGTGCGGTTTCCCTCCTCGGCCACGGCCGCCGGGAAGTCCGGGTGGCGTCGCCGCCAGGTGGAGACGACCGGGCGCTGAACCCGGGCGAGGGCCGCGATGTCGGCCAGGGAGAGCCGTGGGGCTGCTGACGGCATCGGAGTGGTTCCTCGCTCTCGGTGCTGGGGGGTGTACGGCGGTGGAGCCACCCTAGAACAGAATCCGGGTTCATGTGGCCACTTCTCTGATAACAGGGGTTGTCAGTTCGCCACGCGCATTGATCCTCGCGTCCGGTTACCGTTGTTCCCACGGCGCGAGCGGACGGCCCGCTCGCCTTCCCCTACCCGGAACCCCCGGTGCCCGGCGGCACCGGCCGACGCGAAGGACCCCCGATGGGCCGACGCCGTCCCCGTCCTCGGAAGAAGACCCGTCCGCGCAGTTGCGGCAAGCGCTGGTTCAAGGACCGGATCAGCGCCGAACTCGCCCTCGTCGCCATCCGCAGCCGTGCGGAGACGACCGCGGACAAGCTGCCCCGCCGCGCCTACCGCTGCCCGGACTGCAAGGGCTGGCACCTGACCTCCAAGAGGGAGCGCCCCCATTCCGTCCGCTTGGCCGAGTCGGGACAGGCCCCCGGCGCGGGGCGCGTGCCCCGGAAGGCGGAGGGTGAGTGGACCCTGTCCACCGAACAAGGGCTGCGGGCGCGCCGGGCCGTCCACGGCATGGAGCCGTGGGTGGCGGCCTACACGGGCGACCACGCCGAGAAGTACGGGAACGGGCCGACCTGGCGCGAGCTGGAAGCGGTGTTCGGCTGGAGCCGGTGGGAGGGCGCGCTCATCATTCGGCACCTGGTGGACGAGGGGTGGCTCCGGGAGGTGGAGGGCAGTCCGCACCTGCTGCCCGGCGAGAGTGCCGGGTAGGGGTGAGGTGCCCTGAACCGCCGTGATCTTGCCACCAGCGCAGGATCAGGGCCATTTTCCTGCGCTGGTAGCAAGATCATCCCGAGTGGGAGCGGGGTTCGGGGCGGCTACCGGGAGAGGGCGGCGGAGAGGAAGCCCGCCCACTCGGCTGCGGGGAAGGGGAGGTGCCCGGTGTCGGGGTGCTTGGAGTCGCGGACGGCCGCACCGCAGGGGAGGTCGGCCACCTCGACACAGTCCTGGCCCCGGCCGCTGTAGCTGCTCTTGCGGAAGCCGGAGGGGATGTGCGCGACCTCGACGCAGTCCTGGTCATGGCCGCTGTAGCTACTCTTCCGGAACGTCAGATAAGTCAATGGTCACTCTCTCAGTGAGTCCGCGGTTTCCTGGATGAGAGCGGCGGACTGCTTGGTGCTCAGTGCGGACCCTTGCAGGTCTCCATAGTTCACGTTATAACGCTCTACTTCGTCTTCCTGTTCGAAGAAGACGGAACCGGCGATAGTCCCAACGTAGACGATGGAGCTATCCCGAGGATCTGGGAAGTCCAGGATCGTAAAGGGGGCGGTGAGCCCTGCGTGGGAGCCTGTGCGGAACGGGATGACTTGTACGTCGATGTTCGGCATCTCGGCCATGTGCAACAGATGTGCCATCTGTTCCTGCATGATGGCTGGTCCACCGATGACACGGCACAGGGCAGCTTCATCGAGGACCGCACGGAAGTGAGCAGGCCGCACTCGGGTCAGGATCTCCCGGCGAGCCATCCGGAAGGCAACTCTCCGCTCGATCGCGGGCAGGGAGGTGTACCGACCGCCTTCGAACAGCGCGTGGGCATACTCGGGTGTTTGCAGCAGGCCCGGGACACAGAGGCCAGCGAAGGTCCGGATGGTCGAAGCCTCAGCTTCGAAGTCCGGAAGCGCGCGGTCGTCATCGAAGAGGCCCTTGTACTTCGACCACCAGCCGCGCTGCTTGGCATCTCGCGCAAGAGCGTGCAAGGCGTCGCGGGCCTGGCAGTCGTGTACTTCGTACAGGTCCAAGAGCTTGTCCAGAGCTGGTGCGGGGACGGTCTTGGACTCGGCCTGTTCCATCTTGCCGAGATTTGATCGGCCCAGACCAGCCTGCTTGGCGGCTTCGGCGAGGGTGAGCCCTGCTTCGCCGCGAAGACGTCGGAGTTCGGACGAGAGACGTCGTCGTCGGATGCTGGGGCTGTATGGCGTTGGCATGTGGGCAGCCTAGCTGAGATTTTTTATGGAAACCACTTTTTCTCGTTGACAAGAGTGGATGCGCAAGTCACTATCGAATGCGTAGCCAGTGACCGGGGTCTCACTGAGAGTCTCCTGGTCAGGCTACGCCCTGCCCGTTCCGCGCATCACGGCAACCGTGAGACTCCTCCAACGGGCACCACGCAACCCCTGTTCACGCCGCTATGCGCAAGGAGTGTGTCCGCCATGTCCACAACCACACCGCTGGCCGCGCTGCCCGAGGTGACCGTCCCCCTCGGTGCGCTGGTGCCGCCGCGCTGTCGCCACTACTTCACCGGCCGCGCCGACCGCGCCCACTACC
>NZ_JBHMIV010000045.1:0-39602 GCF_048060475.1 Nocardiopsis sp. LOL_012
GGAGAGGGGGCCGCGCCGAAGGCGGCGTTTGAGGGTGGTGGTGGGTGACGGGCGGGCACGGCTCAGACCACGCGGACCTCGAAGTCCTCGATGACTGTGTTGGCGAGCAGTGTCTCGGCTAGGCGGCGGACGTCGGCGATCTTGGTGTCGTCGACCTCGCCCTCGACCTCCACCTCGAAGCGCTTGCCCTGGCGGACCTGGCTGACCCCCTCGAAGCCCAGCCGGGAGCAGGCCCCGGCGATCGCCTGACCCTGGGGGTCAAGGATCTCGGGCTTGAGCATGACGTCAACAACGACGCGGGCCACAGCGTCCTCCAGAAGAAACGTGGTGTGCGCCGCCCCGCGCACCGTGCGGGGCGAAGCCCCCTTCCGAGCCGCCCGGAAGGGGCGACGCCAGATTACGGCACGATGCCGGTCGGACGGGCCGGGATACCCGCAGGGAGCCCGGAGGCGGGCACGGCACGCCGTTCTTTACCGCATGCTGAACGGCTCTGGGAAGGTTCTCGGTACCCCCGTGACCCTTATCACGGCGATCGGTGTCATCATTGGAGGCGTGCGGTGGCGTCTAACAGTGTGGAAGTGAGAATCCGGTCGTCCTGAGGGGGAATCTTGACGACTATCACAGCGGATCAGACCTCCACGACCGGTGAGACCCGCGCCGAAGAGCAGACTCTGGACTTCGCCACCGCGGTGACACCGTTCGCCGACCAGCTCTACCCCACGGCCCTGCGGATGACCCGCAACCCGGCCGACGCGGAGGACCTCGTCCAGGAGACGTTCGCCAAGGCGTTCGCGAATTTCCACCAGTTCAGGGCGGGAACGAACCTGCGGGCCTGGCTGTACCGCATCCTGACCAACACCTTCATCAACTCGTACCGCAAGAAGAAGCGGGAACCCATCCAGGACACCACCGACGAGATCAAGGACTGGCAGCTCGCCGCCGCCGAGGCGCACACCTCGTCGGGCATGCGCTCGGCCGAGACCGAGGTCCTGGACCACCTGCCCGACTCCGACATCAAGCAGGCCCTGGCGTGCCTGCCGGAGGACTTCCAGGAGGTCATCTACCTCGTGGACATCGAGGGCTACGCCTACAAGGAGGTGGCCGAACGCATGGGGACCCCCCTGGGCACGGTCATGTCCCGTCTCCACCGCGCGCGGCGCCAGCTCCGCGGGATGCTCGCCGACTACGGCCGCGAACGCGGTATGCGCGTGCCGGGCTGACCCGCCCGCGCGCCGCGGCCGACGCCTCCACACGGTCCGCACGACGCCCGGTCCTGCCCCGACACGCGGGGAGAACCGGGTGTTTCACGTGTCCGTCACCTCTGGTGTGCGAAATTGTAGGAAGTCCTTGCAATTCTTAGGAAGGCCTGGTAGTTGCGCATACGCGTGAGTTCAGGATGATGGGCGGGCAGGCTCAAAGGTGACGCTGAGGTCTTGCGCTCTCCATAGTGACCCCTGTCACGATATGGGGAGGGCGGTCCGCACCATCCACCACCCCGGGTGGGCGGGCCCTGATCCGGCCGACCAGCGTTCACCCACGCGTATTCGGCCCCGAGTAACCCGAGGAGCGACGTGTCGGACACCACCGCACACGCAGAACCGGAGCTGATCCAGCTCCTGACACCCGAAGGGGAGCTCACGCCGCACCCCGACTACCCCCTGGCCGTCGGAGCCGGGGAGATCCGCGACCTGTACCGGGACCTGGTGCTCGTCCGCCGGGTCGACTCCGAGGCGGTCTCCCTCCAGCGGCAGGGCGAACTGGGCCTGTGGGCCTCACTGCTGGGCCAGGAGGCCGCGCAGATCGGCTCCGGCCGCGCCCTGCGCGCCCACGACATGGTCTTCCCCTCCTACCGCGAGCACGGCGTCGCCTGGTGCCGGGACGTCGAGCCCAAGAGCCTGCTGAGCCTGTTCCGCGGCGTCACCAACGGCGGCTGGGACCCCAAGGAGCACAACTTCCACCTGTACTCCATCGTCATCGCCAGCCAGGTCCTGCACGCCACCGGCTACGCCATGGGCGTCCAGCGCGACGGGGCCCTGGGCGAGGACGGCACCGCCGTCATCGCCTACTTCGGCGACGGCGCCACCAGCCAGGGCGACACCAACGAGGCGTTCAACTTCGCCGCCGTCAACCACGCCCCGGTGGTCTTCTTCTGCCAGAACAACCAGTGGGCCATCTCCGAGCCCTCCGCGCACCAGGTGGGCGCACCCATCTACCGCCGCGCCCAGGGGTTCGGCTTCCTCGGGGTACGCGTGGACGGCAACGACGTCCTGGCCTGCCTCGCCGTCACCCGCGCGGCCCTGGACCACGCCCGCGAGGGCAACGGCCCCACGCTCGTGGAGGCGTTCACCTACCGGATGGGCGCCCACACCACCAACGACGACCCCAGCCGCTACCGCTCCAGCAGCGAACTGGACGAGTGGAAGGCCAAGGACCCCATCCTGCGCCTGCGCCGCCACCTGGAGAAGGAGGGCCTGGCCGACGAGGCGTTCTTCGCCGCCGTCGACGCCGAGGCCGACCGGGTCGGCGAGAGTGTCCGCGCCGAGTGCCGGAGCCTGCCCGACCCCGGGCCGCTGGAGATCTTCGACCACGTCTACGCCGAACCGAACGTCCACATCGACCGGCAGCGGTCCGAGTTCGCCGACTACCTCGCCTCCTTCGAGGGCGCCGGCGCGGAAGGGGGCCGCTAGGCCATGGGAACCAGCCTCACGATCGGCAAGGCGATCAACGCGGGCCTGCGCGCCGCGATGGAACACGACCCCAAGGTCCTGGTCATGGGTGAGGACGTCGGCCGGCTCGGCGGCGTCTTCCGGGTCACCGACGGCCTGTACAAGGACTTCGGCGCCGACCGGGTCATCGACACCCCCCTCGCCGAGTCCGGCATCGTCGGCACCGCCATCGGCATGGCGCTGCGCGGCTACCGGCCGGTGGTGGAGATCCAGTTCGACGGCTTCTTCTTCCCGGCCGCCAACCAGACCTTCACCCAGCTCGCCAAGATGCGGCGGCGCTCGGCCGGCGCGCTCAGCGTCCCCGTGGTCATGCGCATCCCCTACGGCGGCGGGATCGGCGCGGTGGAGCACCACAGCGAGTCGCCCGAGGCGTACTTCACCCACACCGCGGGCCTGCGGGTGGTGACCGTCGCCACCCCGGAGGACGCCTACTGGATGATCCAGCAGGCCGTCCGCAGCGACGACCCGGTCGTCTTCCTGGAGCCCAAGCGGCGCTACTACGAGAAGGCCGAGGTCGACACCGATGCCGCCGTCCAGGACGCGGCCCCCATGGACGCGGCGCGCGTCGCCCGCTCCGGCACGGACGTCACGCTCCTGGCCTACGGCCCCATGGTCAAGACCGCGCTCCAGGCAGCCGAGGCCGACACCGACCACTCCGTCGAGGTCGTCGACCTGCGGTCGCTGTCGCCGGTGGACTACGACACGGTCACCGCGTCGGTGAAGCGCACCGGCCGCCTGGTCGTGGCGCACGAGGCCCCGCTCTCGGGAGGGCTCGGCGCCGAGATCGCCGCCCGCGTCACCGAGGAGTGCTTCTACCACCTGGAGTCGCCGGTGATCCGGGTGGCCGCCTTCGACACCCCCTACCCACAGTCCAGGCTGGAGGAGCACTACCTCCCGGACCTGGACCGGGTCCTGGACGGTGTGGACCGGGCGTTCGCGTACTAGACAGGCGGGGGATTCGAGAGACCATGGCGATGAACAAGAGCGCACCCGCCGTCGGTGGCGTGCAGTCGTTCGCCCTGCCCGACGTGGGCGAGGGCCTGATCGAGGCGGAACTGCTCACCTGGTACGTCGAGCCCGGTGACGAGGTGGCCGTCAACCAGAACCTCTGCGAGATCGAGACGGCCAAGGCCGTCGTGGAGCTGCCCAGCCCGTACGCGGGCACCGTGCGCGAACTGCTGGTGGAGGAGGGCCGGACGGTCGACGTCGGCACGGTGATCATCACCATCGACGACGGCAGCGGCGGGGCCGGTGACTCCGGCACCGCCCCGGGAGGGGCGCCGTCCGGACAGGACGAGGAGCGGGAGAAGCCGCTGGTGGGCTACGGCGAGAAGGCCGGCGCCACCAGGCGCCGCGCCCGCCGCCGCCCGGTCCCGGCCGCACCGGTGTCACCGCCCCCGCCCACCGCCGCCGCACCACCCGCCCCTGCCGCGCCCGCCGCACCGGCGGCGGGACGGCCGCTGGCCAAACCGCCGGTGCGCAAGCTCGCCCGGGACCTCGGGGTGGACCTGGCCTCGGTCACGCCGACCGGCGCGGGCGGCATCGTGACGCGCGAGGATGTCCGGTCGGCCGCCGGAGCCGCCGAGGCTCCCCAGACCGCACCCGCCGGAGCCGCCGCGTCCGTGCGGGAGGAGGGGGTCCGGGAGCGGCGCATCCCGGTCAAGGGGGTGCGCAAGCACACCGCCGCCGCCATGGTGGGCAGCGCGTTCACCGCACCGCACGTCACCGAGTTCCTCCAGGTGGACGTCACCAGGACCATGAAGGCGGTCAAGCGGCTGCGCGCCCGCCCCGAGTTCGCGGACCTGCGGGTCTCGCCGCTGTTGATGGTGGCCAAGGCGCTCCTGCTGGCGGTCCGCCGCCACCCGGAGGTCAACGCCTCCTGGGACGAGGAGAACCAGGAGATCGTGGTCAAGGACTACGTGAACCTGGGGATCGCCGCCGCCACCGACCGCGGCCTGGTGGTGCCCAACATCAAGGACGCCGACGCCAGGTCCCTGCCGGAACTGGCCGCGGCCCTGGCGGAGCTGACCGCCACCGCCAGGGAGGGCCGGACCTCCCCGGCGGACATGGCCCGGGGCACGATCACCATCACCAACGTCGGCGTGTTCGGCGTGGACGCGGGCACCCCCATCCTCAACCCGGGCGAGGCCGCCATCCTCGCCTTCGGGCAGATCCGGAAGATGCCGTGGGTGCACAAGGGGGAACTGGCGGTCCGCGACGTCACCACCCTGTCGCTGTCGTTCGACCACCGCATGGTCGACGGCGAACTGGGCTCCAAGGTGCTGCGGGACGTCGGCGCCGTGCTGGAGGACCCCGAACTCACCGCCCTCGCCTGGGGCTGAGGGGCCGTCCCCCGGAGGGTCGGCCCCGTACCCGGAAGGGGCGGGGCCGACCAGGGGCCCGGGGTCAGTCGGGGGCGGGACCGCGGTCCGGTATGTCGGGCGGGTCGGGGGTGAAGCCGTCCAGGGGGTCGGCACCGTCACTGGGGCTAGCGGAGGCCTCCGCCTCCTCCTCGGCCTCCCGGTCCGCCGCGCGGGTCGTGCAGACCTCCTCCGAGGGGCCCGCGGCGCCGTCCACGGCGACCACGGTGAAGCAGTACTCGGCCACGGTGTTCGGGGTGGCGACCTGGGCGGAGGTGACACCGGCGCCGATCCGGGCCAGGGTCGCGGGGTCGTGGCCCAGCCGGCCGCCCACCACGAAGAACGAGGCGGTGCCGCCGCTGTTGTCGCTCCAGGTCAGCCGGACCGTGTCCAGGTCGTCCGTGAGCAGGATGCCGGTGGGCGCGCCGACGGGGACGGGGACGGCCGGGTCGACCACGTCGACCGGTTCCCCGCTCCCCCCTCCCGAGGCCGGGTCCGAGGGCGCGGCGGACGGCTCCCCCGACGCCTCCGCCTCCTCGGACGGACCGCCGGATACGGCGCCGGCCTCCTGGCCGTCCTCCCCGGGGGCGGCCAGGACGGGGGCCGGGCCGTCGACCGCCGCGAACCCGGCGGCCGTGGCGGTGACCACGAGGATGCCCGCCACGGCGGCGGCGATGTGCAGGTGGCCGCGCCACCGGGCCTGTCGGGGGGCGGGCATGTCGAAGGAGGGGTACTCCTCCCCGTCCGGGGCGGGTCCGTCGTAGGGCAGCCGGGAGGACTCCGCCGTTCCGCTCCACCCCTCGACGCGGGACCAGGCGATCCGCGGCGGGATCTTCTCGCCGCGCAGCTTGGCCATCATGAGATCGGCGGTGCTGTTGGGGTCCAACTCCCCTTCGAGCGGGGCACGGTCCTCGGAGGGGACCGGCTCGCCGCTCAGGTGGCCGGCGTTGTCTAGCCGGGACGCGGGCACGGGGGGTGCCTGTGGGCCGCTCGGCGGGTTCTGGGGGCCTGTCGCGGGGTGCGTGCCGGGCGGCGGTACCGGTGGTGGTGTACCGGGCGGAGGCGGTGCCGACGGAGGCTCGGGGATCGCGTAGGGCGGTGCGGGCACGGCCCCCTGGCCGCCCGTGGGGTAGGGGGGAGCGCCGGTGGAGACGGTGTAGGGGGTGGCCGGGGAGGCCTGCGGCCCGGCGTACGGGTGGTGGCCGCCGCTGGGCGCGGACGCAGGGTCGGTGTGCGGCGGCCGCTGCGGTCCCGTTCCGGGGCGCGGGGTCTGTGGTCCCGTCCCGGGAGCCGCCTGCGGAGCGCGTGCCCGCTCGAACGCGGCGGCGAACGCGGCGGCGCTGTCGTAGCGCTCCTCGGGAGCCTTCGCCAGGGCACGGGCCAGCACGCCCCGCAGCGCGCGGGACACGTCCCCGCGGGTCGCCGGAGGGGCCTCCTCGGTGAGCACGCGCCGTGCGTGGTCGCGGGGGTGCGGAGCCGAGCCGTCCTCGGGGGCGAAGGGCGACCGGCCCATGAGCAGCGTCCAGAGGGTCGACGCCAGCCGGTACACGTCGGAGGCGGGGCCGCGCGCCTCCCCGCGCAGCGCCTCGGGCGGGGCGTGCCAGAACCCGTCGCTCTCCGGTCCGGGCGGGGGCGCGGCGGCCCCGATCGGGCACACCGAGCCGAAGCCGGTGAGGACCGGGGTGCGGCCCGCTCTCAGGACGTTCCCCGGGCTGAGGGCGTCGTGCACCAGGCCCCGGGCGTGGACCGCGCCGAGCGCGGCGGCCGTGCTCCGGGCGATCGCCGCGCTCTCCTGTAGCGGCGCGGGTCCCCTGCGCGCGAGCATGTCCGCGAAGGAGCCGTCCGTGTAGAACGGCAGTGCCACGAAGAAGTCGCCGTCGGCCGTGGTACCCGCGTCCAGCAGGGGCACGATCCCCGGGCTGTCGCTGAGTTCGCGCAGTCGGTCGAGTTCGGCCTGGCCCGCCGAGCGGGGCAGCACCTTGAGCACGACGTCCGCGCCGCTGGTGGTGCGGCGGCCGCGGACGATGCGGGCACGGGGTCCTTCGCGCAGCACGGTGAGCGACTCGTACCCGGGCGCCCATACGGCGTGCTCGGAGCCGGACATGCGCGAGCGACCCCCGTTCGTGGTGGCGTCCCCGGGCCGTCGGGCGCGGGGGCTGGTGGTGGGGCGGGTCACGCCCCGGGCAGCAGAGGCTCCTCGGCCGCTGGGGCCTGGATCGTCTGCTGCCCGTAGGTGCCGAACCCGCGTTCCTCGTTGACCTCCTGCTGGCGGCCGAACGCCCCGATGAGGGCGATGACCCCGCAGATCAGCGCGGTGAGGATGAGACCGCCGATCACCGCCGGCCACACCTGTTGACGGCGCCGCCAGTAGCGGCTGGAGCCGTAGAGCAGCGCCGAACGCAGTTGCCGGTGCCGCAGGGCGTCCGCCTGGAGGACGTACTTCTCCTCGTCGGGCGTGTAGTGGAACGCCTCGGGGAGCTGCGGTTCCGGGTCCGCGGGGGGCGGCGTGGGTGGCGCGGGGGTGGACATCGGCGATCAGCCTACTAGAACAGTCCGTCCAGGTACCGGGTGAGACGGCTGTACTTGTCGGCGGTGTCGCTGGTGGCCGCGATCATCTTCGAGAAGGCGGCGTTGACCTCGGAGAACTGCGCGTCGAACTCCTGGGCCTTGGCCTGGAACTGGGTGCTTCCGGAACCCTCCCACTGGCTGACGGTGCTCTCGGACTGCTCGTTGATCTGGCTCATGATCGCGGTGAAGCGCGAGAGGTGGGCCTGCTGGTCGGAGGCCAGGCCTTCCAGGCCTCCGACATCGCCGTAGACGTCGAACTGAGCGGACATGGCTGCCGCCTTTCTGGGGGTGGGGACAGGGAGGAGGGGTCAGGCGTTGACGGGGCGGGAGAGCCCGCCGAGGTCGTTTCCGGCCTGGGAGAGGTCGGCGGCCGAGTCGGTGTCGGTGATGTTGAACTGCTGCTGGCCCTCGTTCAGCTTGATGCCGTTGTTGCTGCACCAGGTCATCAGTTCGTCGAAGCGCTCGGTGAGCTGGTTGCGCGCCTCGCGGAAGTCGTGCAGCGCCTGCCCCTGGAGGGAGTCGCCGTCGTTGGACATGTCCTGGATGAGCTGGTTCATCTGGGTGCGGAGGCCGTCGGACTCCAGTCCGAGGTTCTGGCCTCCGGTGGAGAGCGCGTTGACGTTTTCGAGACCAGCGTGCTGGGACATCTGAACCCTTTCAGGGGTGGGGTGTCACTGGGCTGAACCGTCCTCTGCGAGGCAGGGTGTCCGCCGCGAGGAGGGGACACGGGAGGAGGGTGGGGATATGGACGATAGTAAGCGGATCGACGGCGGGTCAATGCGTGCGCACCTTCCGCCACACGGTTCACAGAGCGGTGGTGACCTCCCCTTTCGTCGGGAGAGGGGAAGGGTACCGGGGTGTTCTCGGAGGGTCGGTGTATTCACCGGTCTTCGGGCGCGGGGTCATGGGCGGCCGTCTCCGCAGTCGACGTAGTCGGCGATGCTGGCGGTGTATTCCTCGTGGGTGTCGAGGGTCTCCCAGAACTCGTCCATGTATTCGTCGACGAACTCCTCGCCGGTGACGGTCTCCCCGCACCAGGCGGCCTCTTCGAAATTTGTGGCGTCGATCAGGGAACTGTCGATCCCTGAGAGGATTCCGACGTCGTCTGTTCTCCACTCGTTCTTGTCGAGTACTACGGAGTAGTCGTCGCCCTTCTCTTCGAGAATTCCGGATTCGAAGAGTGTTCCTTGATTGTTTGTTATTTTCTGAACGTATTCCTCGGGCTGTTCTTCTTTGATCATCCATGCGAGGATATGGAGTCTCACCTCGCGTTCTACCCATGATTGGGAGACATAGCCCGAGGGTATCCCGCTTTCGGGGGTTTTGTTCTCTCCAGAGCACGCGGATACGGTCAAGATCATGGCGAGAATAGAAATTGGGAAGGCCGATGGTCGGGCATTGGTATATCTCAAGGGAAACTCCGAGGATGATCGATTTTTTCACTTTCTCGGGTAGTCAGTTGCCGGAGTTGCCGCCTGAATCCCAGAGGCCTTCGAGTTCGTCATTGAAGTGTAGTCTTGTTTGGTTGTAGTATTCCAAGTATTCTTCGGTGAACTGGCCTTCCCAGTCTCCCAGCGGTGCGTTCCGTTCGATTTTCTCGCCGTATTCGTCAGTGTACTCGCTGTGGATTTCGGTTTTTTCTAGAACATTTGAAAGGGCGTCGTATACGGCAGCGCGGTCATCCCCCACCAGTTGCGACCAATCGATGTCCTGGTTTATGCTGATTTCGACGTTCTGGTCGAAAGTGAATTCGTTTCCTATCTCCGATGGATCGAGAATTTTTCCGTCGACTTCAATATTCATTGCGCCGCTATCCACGAGGGTCCTGAAATCTCCGCGCTGTGCTCCGTCGTTGAATGCTTCTGGGTTATTCTGCGACAGGTAGTCGAGAGTCGTCATCTGGAAGTTGCGAACGATGGAGTCATCGCTGGTGTAGATGGGGAATCTGGGAGACACGGTGTATTCACCGTCGATAATCGCATTGACGATGCTGTCCTGTCCGAGTTCCAGGCCCATGGAAACGGCGGTGCCGACGACAGGGATTTTTTCAGACAGTCCGGCTGCCTCGCCTACCACGAATTCGGCAATCTGTGTCTTGCGTTCGACCTGTTCTCCGAGGTCGGCACTTCGATTGTCGGACTCCAGCCACAGGGCCCGTTCAAGTAGTGCCTGGAGTTGACCGGCGCCACGCGCTGAAATGGATTCGTTTCCTGTCTCCAGGAAGGCGATCGCTTCGATCTGCTGGTAGGCGTCCACGGAATTGACCACGTGACCGGCAGTCTCATCGTTGCCCATGAGGAGCTGCATGTACTGAGCCCGCTCGGTTGCACCCATGTTCACGAAGTTTTTGTCCGGGTCGAACTCACCGATGCCCTCGTTGACTTGATCGGCGCCGTCGAGGACGTCGCCCTTCGCGAAGCTGTAGATGTGGGCGTCGAAGATGTCGGCGAAGCTGTCGGCCAGCTCGCCGTTGAACTGGGTGAACGAGGCATCGGAGTACTCGTTGTCACCCTCGGTGACGTCCACACCGGTGTTGACGAGTGATCCGTGCAACTCCCCGGTGACGGTCTCCATGAACCCGGCGAAGGCGTCCCCGGCGCGCTGGCGCACCTCCGCGTCCTCGCTGTGGATGTCCTCGGCGAGCCAGTCGGTGAGCTGGCGGGCGGTGTGGCCGTGGTCGTGCCACTCGTAGGTGAGCGTGCCGTCCAGCGCCTGTATGCGCAGGTCCTTGTCGCCGTAGTCGACGCCCGGCTCCTCGTTGAGGTGGTCGCCGGTGAGCATGTAGTAGTTGGCGTCCTCGTTGCGGGTGGCCGCGCCGAGGATGTGCGAGAGCTGCTCGGAGTCGGGCATCACCCCGTCGGGGTCGGGGACGTCGCCCCAGGCGTCGAGGAACGCTCCGGTGGACAACTGGAGGTTGGTGGACAGGCCGTAGCCGCCCTCCAGATCCTCGTCGGTGTGCGCGAGGAAGGCGGACAGCGCCTTCATGTCCATGCCCATCCCCACGGGTGTGCTCGGGACCCTGCCCTCCGAGCCCGCGTTGATCCACGGCCCCTCGACGGCGTTGACGAAGCTCTGGGGCAGCATGTCGTAGCCGCCGCCCAGATCCGGATCGGAGAGCGCCAGCAGACCGTCGCCGAGCGTGCCGAGGGCCTCCTCGCGCTCCTCCTCGCTCATGTCGGACTCGGCCATGAGGTCGGGGTAGACCATGATGCCCCCGCCGACCCCGTCGCGGAAGTACGGCTCCTCCAGGTGGGCGTAGAACGCCTCCAGGAAGTCCATCTCCCGGTCGCTGAGCGGCGTACCGTTCTGCTGGTTCTGCCGCGCGTTTCCGCCGACCACCGAGAGCACGAGCATGATCTCGTGGTAGCGGTCGTCCAGGGGCCTGTCTCCGGACCAGTAGGCGTTGAGCTCGTCGGCGAACTCCTCTGCGTTCTCCGGCGTGAGCTCGCTGTCCTCGATGAGCGAGGCGTAGCGGGCGGGGTCGATGTTGAGGAACGCCCATCCGGCGTTGCCCGCGGCCATGAGGGTGCGGACGTTCTCCGGGGTCGGACCCTGTTCGAGCATGGTCCGCACCTCGTCGGCGCCGTCCTGGAGGTTCTGCCAGTTGGTCTGCTCGCGGGTGATGAGCCCTTCCTGCACGGTGACGAGCTCGTCGTAGAGGGTCCGGCAGCGCTGCTCGTCCCCGGTGCCCCAGTCCGTGAACCACCAGCCGTCGACCTGCGGGTAGGACGAGG
The DNA here is from genome assembly GCF_048060475.1 of Nocardiopsis sp. LOL_012. Lineage (NCBI taxonomy): Bacteria > Bacillati > Actinomycetota > Actinomycetes > Streptosporangiales > Nocardiopsidaceae > Nocardiopsis > Nocardiopsis sp. LOL_012. The sequence goes on from NZ_JBHMIV010000045.1 coordinate 11,389, forward strand.
TGATGTGGGCGTCCTGGTACTTGGAGGGCACCGAGCCGACCTTCTCCGCCAGGGCGCCGTCCCAGGTGCTGATCTGGGCGTCGCGCTCGCTGTGGAAGGCCTTGACGGTGTCGGCCCACATCTCGGCGACCACGGCCGCGTAGGTGACGGAGACGGCGGCGTCCCGCCAGTTCTGGAGGTCTTCCTCGGACAGGCCCCGGATGTCCCAGGCGATGACGTCGGTGAACTGGTCGGCCGCGGAGTCGAAGCTCCCGTTGAGGTCGTCGGCGCGGCCGAGCACACGGGCCGTGAGGACGTCCAGGTCCGCCGCGCACTCGTACATGCGATCGGAGTCGTAGTAGAAGTAGCGGGGGGAGAAGGTGACGGAGAAGGTGGCCACGGTGTTCCTAGCGGGGACGGAGCGGGCGGGGGGAGGGGGCGCGGGACGGGGCGGCGGTTAGTCCTCTCGGGGAGGTCAGTCGAAGTTGATGTCCCGGTGCGATTCCCAGGGGTGGTTGAAGCCCTCCGAGCTCTCCAGGTCGTTCTGCGCGATCTCGGACGCGCCCGCCTGGACGTTGTCGGCCAGCGTCAGGCCGAGCGCCTGCACGTCGATGAGGGACTGGCCGGCCTCCTCCTTGAAGGCGTTGAACCCGGCCCGGACGTCCTCGTGGCCCGCCGCGCTCACCACGTCCTCCATGAGGAGGTCGAAGGTGTCGGCGAGTCCGGCCATGGCGGCCGCGAGCGTCTCGGCGTACTCGCCGCCCTGCATCCCCTCGATCGGGTTGCCGCCCGCTTCGGTCATGTGGGGGTCTCCTCTTCGTCGAACGCGGAAGTCCGCCGGGGGCATGGCATCGCCCCCGTGGACGGGTCGCCCGGGCCGTGGACGGCCCGGGGCCGGGTGAGGGGTGGGGTGCACGCTTTGGAGCGGGAGTTTCACGGTTTGCGGGGGCTCTGGGGATAGTACCGACGGGACGGCGATATGTGTACCGCCCGTTTCGGAACGTCGTCCGCTGTTCACCGGTGCCCGGGACCCGTCCCGTCTCCCCTGAGGACCTGGAGCGGGGCTCGGGCCTGTGACCGACCGGCCCGACCGGCTCGTCTACGCGATCCGTGACGGAGAGCCGCTGGTGCTCGTGGTGAGCGTGGCGCACCGCCGTGAGGTCCACCGGGACCTGTGACCGCGGCCGCTCCGGGCCGACGGCCGCTGACCCGGCCGCGCCTCAGGCAGAGGGGCCCGCGTCGGGGGCGCCGCCCCGTGCCCAGCGCACCACCAGCGGGTAGCCGTCCATGGAGGCGTCGTGGAACCGGGGGAAGAGCTCCTTCGTCCCGGTGACCACGCCCTCCTCCAGGTCCACGCGGTGCCACGCCAGTTCGGTCTGAAGGAGCAGGGCGTCGCGCTCGGGCGAGGGCGCGTACTGCACCACCGGGCCGCCACCGTCCTCCAGCAGACGGGCGGCCGTGTGGCTCTGCCCCTCGACGGTCACCAGGTAGGCGCCCGCTGCCGACTGGGCACCGTCGGGGTCGGGGCGTAGCACCGCGGTCCCCCCGCCCCAGACCTGCGCGTCGTTGAAGGTCAGCCAGAGCCCCTCGCCGGTGTTCATGGACGCGTTCACGACACTGCCGTCGGTCCTGCGCACGATCAGGGTCTGGCCGGAGGCCCCCGGGAACCGCTCGGTGGGCACGCTGTTGCGGATGTGCAGGGCGCCGTCCGGGGTGAGTGCCCAGTCGCTCGGGCGCTGGTGCGTGCCCAGGACGAGCACGCCCTCCTGGTTCGGGGTGCCGCCCGGGGCGTCCAGCGGCACCGACATCACCTGCGGGGCCTGCCCTTCGGCCGCGGAGACGTACCAGAGCCGCCCGTCGTGGACAGCCGGGTGGGAGAGCGCCTCGCCGGGCGCGGCGCCGATCGACTCCACCGGCTCGTAGGCCGTGGTCTCGGCCGAGGACCCCTCGTCCCCCGCGGGTCCGTCCCCCTCCTCGGGCTCCGCCAGCTCCGCGAGGGTGATCGCGGCCGGGTCGCCGGTGGCGTAGGCGAAGAACCGCCAGTCCTCGGAGAACTGCGCGTGCACCGGCAGGTCGGGGGCCATCGGGTCCACCGCCCCGGCGGGCAGGGCCAGTTCGTGCAGGGGCTGTCCGGTCTCCGGGTCGTGGAACACCAGGAACTGGTCCGACTCCGGGTCCCCTCCCCCGTAACCGCGGTGCAGCAGGGCGAGGCCGGCCAGGTCCTCTTCGCCCGCCTCCTCCACCGCGGTCTCCGGCGGTTCCTCCGAATCCGCGGGCGCGCCTTCGCAGGCGGTGGCGGACACCAGGCACACAGCCGTGGCCAGGGCGAGCAAGCGCCGCATGGATCTGCCTTTCGGGAGAGGGGCGGGGACGCGCGAGCGGTGGGCGGGGTCAGGCCGGAGGCTCGCTCCAACCGACCTGGACCAGGTCCGGGCGTTTGCCGCGCAGGGCGAGCTGGGCGCGCCCCTGCGGCAGTGCCTTGGAGGCGGTGCCGTTGGCCAGGCGCCCCTCCATCCGGTCGCCGGAGAACAGCATGCCGGGTGTGGCCATGTCGTTGAGCGCCTGGAGGACCGGTTCGAACATGGCCCGGGCGGTGCCTCCCGTGCGCCGCGCCGCGATGACGTGCAGACCCAGGTCGGCGCCCTGCGGGATGTAGGGCGCGAGCGGGGCGAGCGGGTTGCTGCGCGAGGCGATCATGTCCATGTCGTCCACCACGATGTACAGGTCCAGGCCCTGCCACCAACTGCGCTCGCGCAACTGCCTGGGGGTCACGTCCGGGCCCGGCAGGCGCTGCTTCAACGACCCCGCCAGGTTGTCCGCGACCGCCTTGGTCTGCTCGGCGGTGGTGCAGTAGGCCAGGAGGTGCTCCTCGGGCACCAGTTCCAGGTGCGTGCGCCGGAAGTCGACCATCACCACGCCCAGCTCCTTGGACGGCCGCTGGACGATCTGCTTGACCAGTCCGCGCAGCAGGGTCGACTTGCCGCTCTGCGGGTCGCCGAACACCACCAGGTGCGGGTCGCGCTCCAGGTCGGCCGTGGCCGGTGCGAGCGAGCTCTCGGCCATGCCTAGGACGAGTTCCTTGCGGCGGCTCCCGCGTCCCTTGAGCAGGTCGTCCAGCTCCACGCGGGCGGGCAGGGTCCGCACGCCCTGCACGGCCTGCTGCGGCCAGCGCTCGCCGACCCGTTTGGCCAGGTCGCGGATGCCGGCGGTGACGTCCTCGTCGTCGGCCACCCCGTCCACGCGCGGCAGTGCCACGTGCGTGTGGTGCTCCTCCGAGGTCAGGCCGCGGCCCGGTGTGTCCTTCGGGATCCCCTCGGCGGCCTTGCGGCCGATCCCCGAGTCCATCGGGTCGCTGAGCCGGAGTTCGAACCGGCCGCCGAACAGGGCCTGGAGGCGGGAGCGGATCTGTGAGGACGCCGCCCCGGTGAGGATGGTGTGCACCCCCAGGGACGGCCCCCGCGTGGCGATGTCCATGAGGAACTCGTCCGCGGTGTCGAAGGAGTCGCGCACCGCCGACCACCCGTCGACCATCAGGAACAGGTCGCCCACCACGCTGTCGGGCAGCCTCCCCTCGGCACGCGCCTGGCGCAGGGCCGCGGGGGAGTCCAGCTTGTACTTGCGGAACACCCGCTGCCGCCGGTCCAGGTGTCCGGCCACGTCGGTGAGGACGCGCTGCACACGCTCGGGGTCGGCGCGTCCGGCCACCCCCGCCACGTGCGGCAGTTCGTCCATCGCCTGGAGCGCGCCGCCGCCGAAGTCGATCGCGTACACCGCGACGCGGCCGGGCGGGTACCGCCACGCCAGGCTCGCGATGACCGTGCGCAGCAGGGTGGACTTGCCGGACTGCGGTCCGCCCAGGACGACGATGTTGCCCTCGCCGCCGGTGAAGTCCAGTTCGGCGGGGACCACGCGCTGCTCGCGGGGGATGTCGGTCAGGCCGATGACGGCCCTGCACTCGGACGGGTCCGGCTCGGTGCCCCGGCCCGCCAGGTCGTCGGCCTCTCCGAGGTCGGCAAGGACGGAGTCGAAGGTCAGCGCCTCCGGCAGCGGCGGCAGCCAGACCGGGCGCACGGGGTCGGCCCCTGAGGCGGCGAGGCGGTCCACGGTGACCTGGAGCGTGGTCCGGCTCTGCTTCCGGGTCCTGCTCTCCTCCTCCCTGGCCTTCATGGAGCCCGTGAGGGAGTCCATCAGCGAACCCGCGCCCGTCACCTTCGCCAGGCCGTTGTAGGACAGCAGGGGCAGGACGGGGTCGGCCTCGTCCTTGGCCTCCTCCTCCTGCGGCGGCTCGTAGGGCTGGGAGACCATGGCGGCCTTGAACCGCTCGAAGACGGAGGTGTCCACCTTCAGGTAGCCCGAACCCGGTTCGGGCGGCAGGTGGTAGGCGTCGCCCACGCCGATGGCCTCGCGGCTCTCCGCCTCGGAGAAGGTGCGCAGGCCCACGCGGTAGGACAGGTGCGACTCCAGCCCCTTGATCTTGCCGGACTCCAGCCGCTGGGTGGCCAGCAGCAGGTGCACGCCGATGGAGCGGCCGATCCGCCCGATCGCCACGAACAGCTCCGCGAAGTCGGGGTGGGCGGTCAGCAGTTCGGAGAACTCGTCGATGATGATGAGCAGGTGCGGCAGCGGCTCCAGGGACGGGTCGCTCTCCCGTGCCGCCTCGTAGGCGTGCAGGTTGGGCAGGTTGCCCGCGTTCTTCAGGATCTGCTGGCGCCGGACCAGTTCGCCGAAGGTCGCCTCGCGGAAGCGCATGACCAGGCCGTCGTCGTCGGCCAGGTTGGTGATGAGCCCCGCGCTGTGCGGCAGCCGGTCGGTGTCGGCGAAGGTCGCGCCGCCCTTGAAGTCCACCAGCAGCAGCGCCAGGTTCTCCGGGGAGTGGTTGATGACCAGCGAGGCCACCATGGTGCGCAGCATCTCCGACTTGCCCGAACCCGTCGCGCCGACCACCAGCCCGTGCGGTCCCATACCGCCGAACGCCGACTCCTTGAGGTCCAGCAGGACCGGGTTGCCGCTCGGGCCGACGCCGATGGGCACCCGCAGGTAGTCGCCGGTACTGCGCTTGCGCCAGGTCCGGCGGGTGTCCAGGCGTGCGACGTCGGGCACCCCCAGGATCTCCGGCAGCCCCACGGTGTCGTGCATGGCGTCGTCGCCGTCGGCCGCCGTGATCCCGTACGGGGCCAGCAGGCGCGCCAGGCTGGTCAGGTGGGCGACGCCTGCGCGGTCGGCCCGGCCCCGGAGCGGTGCGCGCTCGCCGTCCCCGGCCGGTCCCGGGTGCTCGGTGCCCTCCTCCAGGTTCCCCTCCGCGTCGACGTGCAGCCGCAGGTCCACCGACTCGGGCTCCTCGCGGCGGTCGGCCACCAGGGCGATGACGTGGATTCCGAGGTCGGCCAGGGAGGTCACGGGGGCCTCGGCGCGCAGGCCGGAGAGCGTGGACTGGTGCTCGCCGTCCAGCACCACGACCAGCCGCTGGGTGCCCGGCCCCGGCGGCCTGCCGCGCCGCCGCTGGAGGTCGACGGTGCGGCGCTCGATCTCCTCCGAGAGCAGTTCGGCGGCCTGGACGCTGTTGACGGACACGAACCGGGCGGGCATGGGCCCGTCCTGGGCGTCGTCGAAGGTGTTGTGCGGCAGCCACTTCAGCCACTCCCACAGGGGGCGCAGGCGGGTGTCGCGCACCACCCCGATCCGCAGGTCGTGCGGTGAGTGGAAGACGGCCATCTGGGCGATCATCGCCCGGGCCAGGGCGCGCCCCGCCTCGCGGTCGCCGACCACCGACACCACGCCGAACTCGCGCAGTGGGACCACCAGCGCCGTCTCCGGAACGTTCGCGTACAGCTCGATGAGCTGGTCCGCGGCGCCCTGGCACACCGGGTCGTAGACGATCAGGGGGTTGGAGTTGTCCACCTTGAGGGTGAGTCTGCGCGACAGCGGGCGGATCCCCGTGCCGGTCCGCACGTCCAGGAAGTCGGGGTCGGAGGCGCGCCGCTCCCACCGCCGGGCGCGGGAGCGCGCGGGTTCGGTGAGCAGCCGCGGGTCGGGGTGGCGAAACGCGTTGTCGGTGCGCTGGGTGGCGGCGACGCCCCGGACGATCTCGCGCAGTTGGTCCAGGTAGTCGACGTAGCGCTCGCGCTGCTCCCGGATGCGCTTGCGCGGGCCGTTGTGCTGGGAGATGAACATGATGATGCCGACGATGACGCTGGCCATCATGATCATCACGCCCGCGACCGCCATCAGCGGCCGGTGCCCCATGGTGATCGACATCAGCAGGGAGCCGGAGCCGGTGATGATCGGCATGATGATCATCGCTCCCGAGCTGGACGCGGGCGGGTTCTCCGGCATCTGCGGGGGTGTCGCGATGACCAGGGGCGTGTTTCCGGGGGCGGTCGGTGTGCTGCGAGCGGGGCGGGGGACCGATCTCGTCGCCACAATGATCCCTTTCCGTCCACCTTCGGGGGGTCGGTGCCGTAGTGACTACGCTAGGGATGATCTCGCGAACCTCGTGAATCTCCTAATTCGCAGCCCCTCGAACGGCTATCGCCCCCTCGACCGCTACGACACAAGGGACTTTTGGTGTGAGTGGATACTGCCGGGTCACCGTCACCGGACCGGACCGCTGGGCGGACCTGGCGCTTCCGGGGAGCGTGCCGGTGGCCGCCCTGATGCCGCGCATCATCGAGGTGTGCTCCTCCCAGGAGGAAAGCACCGAGCCCGCGCACTGGGAACTGACGACCGTCGACGGCCACCCGGTGCCGATGGAGGAGCCGCTGGAGTCCTCCGGGGTCTACGACGGCGACGTCCTCGTGCTGGGAAGGCAGACCGCTCCGAGCAGGCCCGCGCACGTGGACGACGTGCGCGGCGCGGTGGAGGACCGGGTCGACGGGACCGCGCGGATCTGGAACCCGACGACGACGCTGTCCTTCGGCCTCCTCGTGGCCGGAATCGGCCCCCTGGCCTTCCTCGCCGTGATGATGTGGCTCAGCCCCTCGGTCGGGCACCTGGGCGTGGCGAGCGCGGGGACGCTGTTCGCCATCGCCGTCATGCTGCTCGCCGCCCGGAGGCCGCTGCCCGCCGTCGCCCACGTGCTGTTCACCGCCTCCTGCGCGTGGGGCGCGCTGACCGTGGTGCTCGCCGCGGGGCTGGTGGTCGGTTCGGGTCTCCTCGTGCAGTCGGCGTTCGCACTCGCCGGGGCGCTGCTCGTGGCCGGGATCGGCTGGGCCCTGCACGAGACGGGGCTGTCCCACATCGCCGCGCTCGGCGTCCTCGCCCTGACCGCCGGGGCACTGGTGGCCGTCGGCGCCTTCACCGACACCGTCCAGGGGGTCCGCGCCATGGGCCTGGCGCTGGCCCTGTGCGTGGGGGTGCTGCCGCGTGTGGCGATGGTGATGGGCGGGCTGTCCGGGCTCGACTACGAGGTGGGGCGCACGGGCCGGGTCGCCACGGACCGCTTCGAGGACACCTTCACCACCACCGACCGCCTGCTGCTGGGCCTCACCCTGGGCACCGCGCTCAGCGGCGGCGCCGTGACGGTCCTGCTGGCCTTCCTCGCGGACGGGCCGCCGGACCTGCTCCTGTGCGGGCTGCTGTCCGTTCTGTTGGTACTGCGCTCGCGCCTGTTCGACCGGATCCGGCACGTGCTGCCGCTGCGGCTGGCGGGTGTGCTGGGCCTGGGCGCCACGGGCGTGGCCGTCATCGGCGAGTACGCGGTGATGGCGTCCTGGATGCCGCTGCTGGTCCTGGTCCTGGGCATCACGGTGGGGGTCCTGAGCTGGGTGCGCCTGACCGACGTGCCCCGCGCCTCGCTGCGCCGCCTCCTCAACTGGACCGAGGTGCTGGTGATCATCGGGATGTGCGCGGTCTTCGCGTGGGCGATGGGCCTGTTCGCCCTCGTCGCCCGGATGTCCGGGGTGGAGTAGGCCGGCCCTACTCCGCGGGCTCCTCCGCGGTGTGCGCCGTGTCCGCGGTGGAGCACCGCACGCACCGCCGCGCCTCGGCGGCGTAGCGCCGTTTGCGGCGGGACTCGCGGACCGAGACCCCCACGATGCGGGCCGCGGCGACCGCCGCGACCACCGCCAGGGGAACGACGAGCCGGGCCACGGGTTCGCGGATCGCGCGGTAGTCGGCCCCCCGGCCGTCCAGGACGAGGAACCCCGCCGGGCGCACGCGCGCCACCGTGCCGCCGCCGCAGCCGTCGGTGCTGGGAACGCGGCTCGAACCGCCGCCCATGGTCGTGAACGCGCTGACCCGTGCCACGGGGATGACGGTGGTGTTCCCCGAGGAGACCGGGGCGCCGAACACCGCGGCGGCGTCGGCTGTGGCACCGGCCCCCCCGATCATCCGGGTGAGGACGTCCAGGGAGGTCGTGCGTGCGCGGCGCCGGGGAAGCGTGTCCGGGGCGGTGCCGCCGCGTCGCAGTCGCGTGTCGAGGGTCCGGGCGGCGCGTCGGGCGGTGGATCGGAGCATGGGTGGGCCCTCTCGGTCGTATCCGCGTGGGTACCCACGCTAACCGTCGGAGCGCCGTTCGGGGAGGAGCCGGGGCCCGGTGCGGGTCAGGCGGCGACGAGACCGGCCAGCGCGCGGCGGTGCTGGCTGTAGGAGGTCTCGGGGATGCTCGCGAACGGGTTGAGGAGGGCCGCCGCGCCCACCGGGTCGCTCGCCGGGTGGGAGACCTCTCCGCCGCGGAAGAAGTCGGTCCAGAAGAAGCGCCCGTCGCGGCACCAGACGTTGACGTCGTGCTGGATCGACATGACGGCCATGTCGGAGCTTCCGGACCAGTAGAGCTGGCGGGTGGTCAGCGAAGCGAGTTCGCCCAGGAGAGCGGTGATCGCCTTGGCCGCGCAGAAGGCGTGGCGGGGCTTGTGCTTGACTCGGTTGGCCAGTGCCGACCGCGCCCGGGAGACCCGGGGGTTGTTGAGTCGCGAGTGGCTCAAGGTCGTCTCCAGTGGGTGAGTCGGTAACCGCGTTGCTGACCGTGTGCGCTTGTCGCGGCCACGTGCCGCGGTCGGGGGTGCCACCGTGCTTCGCGCACCTGTGGCGGCCTCCGCAAAGTTGGTGAGGTATCAACTGTGTCGTTACCTCGTAGTTATCCTTTGCGCTCCGGATGCTAGCAGCAACCAGCCCGTTATAGTCGAGGCTTTCCAGAGTGACCAATGTCACATTTAACGAATGGGTATCAAGCCTGCAACGTTGAAAACATGCAGGTGAGGGCATTTATTTCGAACTTGCGTCCGTAGGTATGGGTGCTCGAAACCGATCCCTGGTCTCAACCTCTCCGCCCGCCAGGACCCCCGCTCCGGTGGCCCTGGGGCCATGTTTCGTGACCGAGGGTGTCCGGCGGATGCTTTGCCCGTCCGGGGGTGTGCCTTGTGCTCCCCGCCTGCGTTCACCGGGACGGCGGAGACCGGGCCCGGCCCGCCCGTCCCGACCCGGTGCGGGGTGCGGTCCCCCTCTGGAGGAGACTGGAAGGGGCCGAGACGAGGAGAGAAGCCGCGCCGTGACGACAACGAGGACATCCGATGACCGGGCCGCCGAGCGGCGGGCCGCCCCCGTCGAGCCCGCCGGGGGCGCCCGGGCGTGGCTCGTGTGGGGCGTCGCCGTCGGCGGCTACTTCCTGGCCATGCTCCAGCGCAACGGCCTCGGTGTCGCCGCCCTGGAGGCCCAGGAGCGCTTCGGCGCCGGTCCGGCGCTGCTCTCGCTGCTGCCGATGCTCCAACTCCTGGTCTACGTGGTCCTCCAAGTGCCCTCCGGACTGCTCGCCGACCGCCTCGGCCCGCGCTACACGCTCGCCGCCGGCACGCTGGCCATGGCCGCCGGATCGTGCCTGTTCGCCCTCGCACCCGGTATCGGGACGGCCGTCACCGGGCGGTTCCTCATCGGTCTCGGCGACGCGCTGATCTTCCTCAACGTCATCCGCCTCGCCGCGCTCTGGTTCCCGCGGTCCCGGTACGCGCTCGTCAGCGGTCTGACGGGGGTGGTCGGCGGGATCGGCCAGGTGGCCAGCGCCGCGCCCCTGGCGTGGATGCTGGAGGGCCTGGGATGGGTGCCCGCCTTCCTCTCGACGGCGGTCCTGGGCGCCCTCATGGCGCTGATGGTGCTCCTGGTCGTCCGGGACCGGCCCTCCGGCGCCGCCGGACGCTCCACCGTAGCCGCACCCGTCTCCGTGTGGGAGGCGCTCAAGGAGGCGTTCAGGGCGCGCGGACCGCAGATCGGCATGGCCCACCACGCCGCCGTCATGGCCCCGTTCACGATGATGATGGTGCTCTGGGGCTACCCCTTCCTCGTCGGCGGCCTGGGGCTGGCCGAGGGCACGGCCGCGCTCACCCTGACCGGTCTCGCGGCCGGAGGGCTGTGGATAGCCCCGCTCGTCGGCGCGGCCATCGGCCGCCTGCCGGGGGTCCGGACGGTGCTCGGGCTGGGCCTGGCGACGGCGCTGAGCGCCGGGCTGCTGGTCCTGGTGGCCTGGCCCGGGGGCGTTCCGGCGGGCGTGGGGGTAATGGTGCTGGCGGTGGCCGCGGTCGGCCAGACCCTGGCACCCACGATCTCCTTCGACTTCGCCCGCGACGGCATCCCCGCGAGCCGGACCGGTGTCGCCTCCGGCCTGGTGAACATGTCCGGGTTCTCGACCGCCGTGCTGGGCACCGTCCTGGCCGGCGCGCTCCTCCAGGTCCGCCCGGAGGGGCCCGCCGCCTTCCAAGCGGCCTTCCTGCCGCTCTTCCTCACCACGGCGGCGGCCACGGCCGTCCTCTACGCCCTCCTCCTGCGCCGCCCGCGTACCTAACCTGTCAGGTCAATACACCTAGGGTGTTCTCCGAAGGTGGGGCCGCGTGGCCGACGTTCTCATCCGTGATGTACCGGACGGTGTCCTTGAAGCGATCGATGCGGACGCCGCACGGCAAGGGCTGTCGCGTGGCGAGTACCTGAGACGCTCACTGGAGCAGGTGGCGGGAACCGCCGGTGCCTCGGTGACGGTGGACGACCTCGCGTTTCTCGGAGACCTTCTCCGACCTGGAGGATCCGGACACCATGCGACGGGCGTGGGAGTGAACACGAGGGCGGGCCGGCCCCCTCGACCGACCCGCCCGCCGTGCGGGAGCCGCGTCAGAACGCGGACTCGGGGACGTCCATCAGGTCCAGGCCCACGTTCTCGGCGACGCGCAGCTCGGCGGCCACGCGCGGCAGGAACTGGTCGGCGAAGAAGCGCGCGGCGGCGATCTTGCCGGTGTAGAAGTCCCGGTCCGCGCCCTGGGCGCCGTCGATCCGGTTCAGCGCCACCTCGGCCTGGCGCAGCAGCAGCCAGGCGAGGACCACGTCGCCGAAGGCCATGAGCAGGCGGGTGGAGTTCAGGCCCACCTTGTAGATCTCGCGCTTGTCCTCCGCCGCGGCCATCGTGTGGCCGACCATGAGCTCGACCAGCTTCTCCACGTGCCCGACGGCTTCCATGAGCAGGCCGCGCTCCTCCTTGAGGCGGCCGTTGCCGGCCTCGCTCCGTGCGAAGTCCTTGATCTCGCCCGCGAGCGTGCCCAGGGCGGCGCCGCCGTTCCTCACGATCTTGCGGAAGAAGAAGTCCTGCGCCTGGATCGCGGTGGTGCCCTCGTAGAGGGTGTCGATCTTGGCGTCGCGGATGTACTGCTCGATCGGGTACTCCTGGAGGAACCCGGAGCCGCCCAGGGTCTGGAGGGACTCGGCGAGCAGCGCGTAGGAGCGCTCGGAGCCCACGCCCTTGACGATCGGCAGCAGGAGGTCGTTTATCGCCTCCAGCTCCGCGGGGTCCTCCCCGTTGGCCTTGGCGATCTGCACCGCGTCCTGCTGGCAGGCGGTGTAGAGGACCAGGGCGCGCATGGCCTCGACGTAGGACTTCTGCGTCATGAGGCTGCGGCGCACGTCGGGGTGGTGGGTGATGGTCACCTTGGGGGAGTTCTTGTCCCCGGCCAGGTCGTTGCCCTGCACGCGCTCCTTGGCGTACTCCAGGGCGTTGAGGTAGCCGGTGGAGAGGGTGGCGATCGCCTTCGTGCCGACCATCATGCGGGCGTACTCGATGACGAGGAACATCTGGCGGATGCCGTCGTGCTTGTCGCCGACGAGGTAGCCGACGGCGGGGTGCTTGTCGCCGAAGGTCAGCTCGCAGGTGGTGGAGGCCTTGAGGCCCATCTTGTGCTCGACGTTGGTCACGTAGGCGCCGTTGCGCTCACCGAGGGAGCCGTCCTCGTTCACCAGGTACTTGGGGACCAGGAAGAGGGAGAGGCCCTTGGTGCCGGGGCCCGCGCCCTCGGGGCGGGCGAGCACCAGGTGGAAGATGTTCTCGGTCATGTCCTGCTCGGCCGAGGTGATGAAGCGCTTCACGCCCTCAATGTGCCAGGTGCCGTCGCCCTGGTCGACGGCCTTGGTGCGGCCCGCGCCGACGTCGGAGCCGGCGTCCGGCTCGGTCAGCACCATGGTGGCGCCCCAGCCGCGTTCGATGGCGAGCTTGGCGAACTCCTTCTGCCTCTCGTTGCCCTCGGCGAACAGGATGCTCGCGAAGCCCGGGCCCGACGAGTACATGTGGACGGAGGGGTTGGCGCCGAGGATGAGCTCGGCCGCGGCCCAGCTCAGGGAGCGGGGGGCGTTGAGGCCGCCGAGCTCGGGGGGCAGGTCGAGGTTGTACCAGCCGGCGTCCATGTAGGCCCGGTAGGACTTCTTCAGGCTCTCGGGGATGGCGACCGTGTTGGTCTTGGGGTCGAAAACCGGGGGGTTGCGGTCGGCGTCCTCGAAGGATTCGGCGACGACACCGGTGGCGAGGCGGTTGACCTCGTCCAGGATGGTGCGGGCGGTGTCCTCGTCCAGTTCTCCGAAGGGGCCCTTGCCCAGGATCTCCTGGCGGTCGAACACCTCGAAGAGGTTGAACTCGATGTCCCGCAGGTTGCTCTTGTAATGCGTCATGGACAGCTCCGCTGTGTCCCGGCCGCGGTGTCTGTACACGCGGATCTACCGACTAGTAACAAGTCAATGTTACTACTCAGTAGCACCAGATGCCAGCAAAGGAAGGCGCTTGTGCCTGCGGGGTGAGGAAGATGTGTCCCCTCTCACATCGGGGCGGGCGTCGGGAAAGGCTACGCCGGAACGGTCCGGCGGGGCCGCCCGGGAGAAGAGAACAGGTGCGATCACCGATCGGTCGACGTGCTCCTATCCTCGAAGGCGCACGAGTCGCCGTACGTGGGGAGCCACGACACCATGCTGGAGCTGCTGCCCGGGCTCACCCGGATCTACGAGGAGTGGGCCGGGGTCCACCCGGGCGTCCGGCCGCTCACCGTCCAGTTCCCGCCCGGGGACGGGGGACTCGACGGCGTGCTCGCCTACCCCCTGGAGGGCCACTGGCTCCTGGTGACCTTCGGCCTCACCGAACTCGGGGAGAAGACCAGCGCCGAACCGCGCGTCTCCGGCGCCGGGTTCGAGTTCACCTGCCGCATCCCCCGCGAGGACGGCGACGAGACCGTGCCCGCGTGGGTCCTGCGCGTGCTCAAGGCCCTGGCCGACCGCTTCCTCGACGGCGCCGACCTGGACGTCGGCCACTGGATCGTCACCCCCGCACCGCTGGGCGGCGACCCCGCCAACGGCGCGATGACCTCGCTCGTCATCGTCCACGACACCGAACTGCGCGCCATGGCCACCGACAACGGCCTGGTCGCGTTCTTCCAGCTCGTCGGGCTCATGGCGGAGGAGGGCGCCCAGGTGCAGGAGGCTGGGACCGCCGCGCCGCTCGTCGCCCTGCTGCGCGACCGCGACCCCAGGATGCTCACCGACCCCGCCCGCGACCCCGTCCGCCTGTAGCCGGTGACGGAGACCGCAGCGGCGGACACGTCACAGTGGGGGAAGGAAAAGGCGCCGTGGGTGCGAGCCTGGGAGACATGCTGGCCGAGCGGCCCGTCGACGGTGAGGCGGTACGCGCGCACAGGGAACGCATGCTGGAGGAGGTCCGCGCCTACCGTCTGCGAGAGTTCCGCCAGGCGGCCGGACCAGCCGACACCGAGTACGGCATGGGCGTCAGCGTTCGGCGGCCCCGCTGATCTGCGCCCTGATCGCCTCCACGGCCTTGTGGACGTCGGTCCGGGGGGAGTCGTCGTAGGGGTCGATCGGTGTCCGTGCGGCCTGGGCGCAGGCACGGTCCAGACCCTCGGCGAACTTGGAGCTGAACAGCTCCTGGAGTGTGTCCGGGTTGCTGGCGCGTTCGGCGCGGATGTTGTCCTTGCAGGTGAGCCCTTCCCGGCCGCGCCGGTCCAGATCCAGTGTCTTGACCGAGATGTCCATGTACTCGGCCTTGTGCAGGATCGGCAGGACCACGGTTCCAGTGAAGGTGACATCGTCAGGACGGCCACGGTGAGCAGGACGAGGACGAGGAGGGCGATGCCCAGGGAGACGCCGACGGTTCAGGCCGCGGCGTCGGCGGCCTCCTGACCGGTGACTGGGGCGCTTGACAACACGTGGGGGCCTTTCTTCGCGGTGCCGTCCGGGGTGCGCGGCAGGGGGAGGGGCCGCCGCGGTGGGGGCCGCGGCGGCCTCGGTGAAGTCCGTGTGCCTATGGCGCCCTTTATGGGAATTCGGTTCCCTCTGAGACTCAGATTTTTCCGGGATCTAGGGCCTCATCGAAACGGGTGACGAGAAAGGCGTCCTGCTTCTCGCCGTACTCGAAGATCAGGGCGGTACTGCCTGTGGGCAGTACCTCGCCGCCGATGGTTCGTACCGGGACGGTGAGCACGGCGCCCGCCTCGGTGGTGATCTCGGCGTGCCCGGAGCCGGCGGTGGCCGCGCCGACGCGGATGACGCAGGTGCGGCCGACGAGTTCGTGCCTGGAGGATCCGCGCCTCTTGGGCAGGAACCGCCGCACGGCCAGGACGGCGCCGCTGGTGATCGCCCACGCGGCGACGAGGGCGACGGCCAGGACCACCGTGCCCAGGGCGAGGGCCAAGGCGGTGCCGGGGGTGGTGAAGAGGCTGGTCACGATGTTTCCCAACATGCTCACGAGCCACCCGGAGAGCAGGAGCAGGGTGAGCTCCACCATCATCGGGGCCCGGCCTAGACCCAGGCGTCCCATGACCGCGCTCGCGCCGACCGGGTCGCCGTCGGCGTCCGTGGAGTCGAGCAGTTCCATGTCGGCCGGGCCGACCGCTACGACGATCCAGTAGAGCGCGATCACCAGCAGCGGGACCGTCAGCGCCACCGTGGGGAAGCCGAAGGCCGTGCCCAGGAAGAGCTCCACGCGCGTTCACCCCTCCGGGGATCTCCTCGCGGTGCGGGCGGCCCCGCGCCTCCTCGCCCCTTTCGACGCGGCGTGGCCGGGAGCGGTTCCGTGGTCCCGGCCGCAGGAGCTCACTCGACCCAGCGGTATCTGCGGCAGGCGAGCAGCAGGCCGTGTTCGGAGAGCGTGAAGACGTCCACGAATTCTGTTTCGTTCCCGTTTCCTTTTGATTCTCTTTCTCTGGTGAATCGCCCGATGGCGACAACGGTGTCCCCCTCCGCCACCGTTTTGAATAAGGAGTGCCTGGTGTGGGTGCTGAGCGGGCGGCCGAGAAGTGACACGACCTGTGACGGCCCCCGGGCGGTTGGGCGGCCCGGGTACCGGAAGCGGGTGTCGGGGTCCAAGAGGGACACCAGTCCCTCCACGTCGCCGAGGTCCAGGTAATGGTAGAAGAGCCGGACGTGCTCCGCCCCGATGGGAGCCACGGTGGCGCTGGGGCCAGGCTGAACGCCTCCGGCCTGGGAGAACATGATCGAAGCCTCCTGTTTTCGGAGAGCCCCATCGTCCTCGCTCCGCCAATCGGCGCCCTATCCTGGCACTATCGCCCTCAGTAATGGTTTCTTTTTCCTATCCCCTTTGCCGTGTAAGTATGGTATAAATCGCCAGGAAGGCGGCACTGAAGGCTTTTTAGGGCGAAGCGGGGTGTCACGATAAGTACCGCGTTCGACACCGAGGGAGACGAAGGGTCAGTCCGTTTCCGACTGCTGGGGCCGTTGGAGATCAGCGGTGCGGAGCGTCTCCGCGTCCCACCGGGGCGGCAGCAGGTCGTCCTGGCGGCGCTCCTGCTCGAACTGGGCCGGGTCGTGTCCACCGACGCCCTGGTGGACGCCCTCTGGGCGAGCGATCCACCCGAGACCGCCCGTACCCAGGTGCAGATCTGCGTCTCCCGGCTGCGCAAACTCCTACGCCCCCTGGGCGCGGTCATCGACACCCGTTCCCCCGGATACCTGCTCCGGGCCGACCCCGGGACGGTCGACGTCCACCTGTTCCGGTCAGCCGTCCGCGACACCGAGATCCTGGTCAAGGAGGGGCGGACCGAGGACGCCGCCGCCTGCCTGCGCGAAGCCGTCGGCCTCTGGCGGGGACCCGCGCTCTCCGGCATCGACGCCGAGGTACTGCGCACCAAGGCGGTCCGGCTGGACGAGGACCGTGTGGACGCCATCGAGACCTATCTGGAACTCGAACTGGGGCTGGGGCTGCACGCCCGCCTCGCGGGGGAGATCCCGTCCCTGGTCGAGCAGTACCCCCTGCGCGAGCGGCTGCGGGCCCTGCTCATGCTGGCCCTGTACCGGTCCGGCCGCCAGGCCGAAGCGCTTCAGGTCTACCGCTCGGGGCGTGACCTGTTCATCGAGGAACTGGGGCTGGAACCCGGGGCCGAGCTGCGGTCGCTAGAGGCCGCCATCCTCAACGGCGATCCGGCCCTGGAGGCCCCCGGACCCGATGCGTCTGCCGCACGGGGGACCGACACCGCCGCACGCGGGCGCCCCGCGGACGACGGGACCGACGCCGAACCCGTGCCCGTCCCCTCAGCGCAGGCTGGCGCAGCCCTCTTCCAGCTCCCCACGGCGGCGGGGGACTTCGTCGGCCGCCGCGACACCGTCTCCGCGGTCACGGGGGTCCTGCTCTCCGACACCGACTCCGTCGGCATCGCCGTCCTCCTGGGCCGCCCCGGGGTGGGCAAGAGCGCCACCGCCGTGCACATCGCGCACAAGCTGGCCGACGAACACTTCCCCCACGGCCAGCTCTACTGCGACCTGCGTGGGATGCACGACACACCGCTGACGGCGTCGGGCGTCCTGGGACGGTTCCTGCGGGCCCTCGGCGTCCCCGGCCCCGCCGTCCCCGACGACCTGGACGAGCGTGCGGCGATGTACCGGGGGCTGATGGCCTCGCGCCGGATCCTCGTCGTCCTGGAGGATGCGGCCACGGAGGCGCAGATCGCGCCGCTGATCCCAGCCGGCGGCGGATGCGGAGTACTGGTCACCTCGCGGGCGCGGCTCACCGGACTGCCCGGAGCCGTCCGGATCGACCTCGACATTCTGGAGGAGGAGCACGCCCTGGAGCTGCTCGCCCGGGTGATCGGGACCGACCGCGTCACCCGCGAGCCCGAAGCGGCACGAGTCCTGGTCCGGACCGTGGGACGGCTGCCCCTGGCGCTGCGGATCGTGGCCGCCCGCCTGGCGGCCCGGCCACACTGGGCGCTCGCGGCGATGGTCACGCGCCTTTCCGACGAGCGCCACCGGCTCGACGAACTGGCCCACGGGGACATGACCGTACGGGCGAGCCTGTCGTTGACCTACGACGGCCTGGACCAGCGTTCCGCACGCGTGTTCGGCCTGCTCAGTGGAGTGGAGGGTCCGACGGTCCCGGCATGGTCCGCAGCCGCCCTGCTCGATGACGACCGCCCCTTTCCCGCCGACCTGGCCGAGCCGCTGGTGGACGCGCGCATGCTCGACGTCACCGGCATCGACCAGGCGGGAGAACCGGTGTACCGCTTCCACGACCTGGTGCGCGAGTACGCCCGGGAGAAGGCGCACGTTGCCGGGATCCTGGGCCCGCAGGAGATCCGGCGGCTGGTCGGCGGCTGGCTGTTCCTCCTGGAGGAGGCCAACGGGCGGGTGGTCGGCACCAACCTGCTGCGGGTCCAGGGCAGTGGTCTGCGCTGGCGCCCCCCAGAGGCCTATGTCGAACGCCTGCTGGCCGACCCGCACCGGTGGATCGACGGCGAACGGGCCAACCTGCTGGCCGCCATCGCCCAGGCCGCACGGTCCGGCCTGCACGAGGAGTGCTGGGAACTGGCGTCACTGTTCGGCGTCTACGCCGAGCGCCGCGGCTACTTCGACGAGTTCAGCGAGGTCTTACAGGTGGCCGCCTCGGCGGTGCGGGCCGCGGGCGACCGCCGGGGGACGGCGGCCATGGACTTCGCGACCTCGCTGCTGATGAGCAACGACCGCAGGAGTGACGAGGCGGAGGCGGCGCTCTCGGCGTCCTTCGACGGGTTCGTCGAGATCGGCGACCGGCTGGGGCAGGGGCTCTGCCGGGCCTGGATGGCCGACTCCGCCTACGGTCGCGGTGACGCGGAGTCGGCCCGTGGACTGTGTGAGGGGGCGCTCACGGACTTCGGTGCGGCGGGTGAGACCACCGCGGTGTGGCGCCCGCTGGTCCTGCTGGGGCGCATGTGCGTCGAACAGGGCGCCCACGGCGACGGGACGGTGTACCTGGAGCGTGCCCTGCGGTGCACGGAGACGGCCGGGGACCCCCGCGCCCAGGCCCAGGTGCTCTACCAGATGGCCAGGCGGGACATGGCCCTGGCGGAGTACGGGCGAGCACGGGGACGGTATCTTCGCGCCCTCGAACTGATCGCCCATCCGGGCGACCCGGTCGGTGAGGCACTGCTCAGGTTCGGTCTCGGGCGGGCGCAGTCGGCATCGGGTCAGACGGGTCCGGCCCGTGTGTCGATGGGCCGGTCGATGGAACTGTGGGAGCAACTGGGCGACCACGAGGGTGTGGAACAGGTCCGGGCAGCCCTCGAAGGGCTTCCCGCTGACAGCGGGGCGGTCGTCGCGGTCAGCGGCCATCACGGTTCCTGATGCTGTGCGGCGGAGGACTACTTCGGCCAGTTCCCGCTGTTGGGGCACACGGTGCCAATCTCACAGGTGTCGTCGGCGGCGGCCGGGGCGGCCGCCAGCGCGCCGAAGGTGAAAGCGGCGGCGACGGTCAGGAGCAGAGCGCGGATCCTCATGGGAACCTCCAGTGTTCGGGGGCCTCGCTTCGAGGTGTGACCACACCGTAGAAATCCGTCCTGTCCTGCGGTTATCCTCCGGCTATCACGGCCCGGGACGCCACGTCCGGCCACGGGATAGCCGCCCTTTCCGCCCGGCCCGGGACCGCGCCGGCCCCGGACGGCCCCCGGACCTCCCCACGTGCGCACTATCGCCCCCCTCAGAGGAATCGGGGGAGCCGGTAACCGGGAGAATGCGGCTGAGATAGGGCACTCTCCGACAGTGGTTCCACATTCAAGCGAGCGTCTCGAAAGGTCGTCGTGGAACCATGGAAGCCCAGGAAGAACAGCGATCCTTCGCCCACCTGCTGCTCAGGTACCGCCTCCGCGCCGAGATGACCCAGCAGGAGCTGGCCGACTTCTCCACCATCAGCGTCCGCGCCATCCGCGACCTGGAGCACGGCCGCGCCCTCCACCCACGCAGGGACACCGTGCGCCTGCTCGCCGACGGGCTCCGGATCGGGGACCGCGACCGGTGCCGCCTGGAGGAGGCGGCCGGCCGGGGAACGGGCCGGTCCCTGCTCCGCGCGGGCCTGTCCGGCACGGCAGCCGCACCGACCCCCTCCGGGGCGCCCTTCCTCGGCCGGGAGAACGAACTCTCCTCCCTGGTCGCGAGCCTCTCCGCCGACGGCCCGACGGCGCTCTCCCTCGTCGGAGCCCCGGGGGTGGGCAAGAGCCGCCTCGCCTTCGAGGCCGCCGCCCTCCTACACCGGGACCACGGCCTGCCCGTCCTGTGGGCCTCCTCCTCCCACGACCTCCTCCCCCACGAGGTCGACGGCGCCGCCGGGCTGCCCGACGGCATCGTCGACATCCTCCACGGGGCCGCCGGGAACCGGGGCGACCTCAGCGCTCTGGAGGACACGATGGGAGACCGGGCCGCACTGCTGCTCCTGGACGACCCGCGCCCCGACCCCCTGTCCCCCCGCACCGTCGCCCGCCTGCTGTCCCGGTGCTCCGGACTGCGCGTTCTCACCACCTCCCCCCGGCCACACGGACTCATCGGGGAACAGGTCTTCCTCCTCGACCCCCCGGACATCGGGGCGGCGGTGCGGATCCTGGAGGCACGGCTGAGGCGGGCCGACCCCCTGGTGCCCGACGACGGCGGCCAGGGCATCTCCGCCGAGATCTGCGGTCTGGTCGACCACCTGCCCGGAGCACTGGCGGCGGTCGCCACCTGGTCCACCGTCTACGACGCGTCCACACTGGTGTCCTGCCTGAGGAAGGACCCCGTGCCCCTGCTGGCCCCCCTGTCCGGGGACGGGGCCGACACGGGCACCGGCCTCGCCCGCTCCCTGGCCGAACTGCCCCCCGCGCAGGACGGGCTCCTGGGGCTGCTGTGCGCCTCGCCCGCGGGTGAGACCGCGCTCCGGCTCGCCGAGACGTCCGGCCTCTCCCTCGCCGACTGCGGGCGTGCCCTGGCCGACCTGATCACCCGGGGCCTCGTCCTCCGCGACCGGGCCACCGGGGACTCCCGTTTCCACACCCTGAACCTCGTCCGCGCCCTGCGCGGACCCGCCGCCGTCCCCGCCGAGACGATGGAGTACGTGTCATGAGCGACACCGGACGCCTGACCAGGGGACTGCGCCCCGGAACCCGACGGATGCTCTTCGAGAGCGGCACCGCCGACACCGCGGCCGAGCTCTCCCTGATCAGCGAAGTCGACCTCGCCCACCTGGTCATGCTCGTGCGCCGGGGGCTGCTGGACCGCGAACGCACCGCCGCACTCGTCGGCCACATCACCCGGCTGCGCGCGGACGGCTTCTCCGAACTGCGCGCACTGCCCAGGCCGCGGGGCCTCTACCTGGCCTACGAGGAGTACCTGGTCCGTACCCTGGGGGCCGAGGCCGGCGGTGCGCTGCACACCGGCCGGTCCCGCAACGACCTCAACGCCACGACCACCGCCATGCGGCTCCGGACGTGGTGGCTCGGCTTCCTGGAGGAGGCGGTCCGCCTCAATGCCGTACTGCTCAGCCGGGCCAGGGCACACCGGCACACGGTGATGCCCGTCTACACCCACTTCCAGGCGGCCATGCCCGTCACCTACGGCCACTACCTTCTGGGCGTCGCCGAGGCGCTCGGCCGCGACACCGACGCGGTCCTGCACGCCGGACAGGGCCTCGACCGCTGCGCCCTGGGCGCCGGGGCGGTCGCCGGAACCGACCTGCCCATCGACCCCGGGACCACCGCGGACCTGCTCGGGTTCGCCCACCCGGCCCGGCACGCCGTCGACGCCGTGGCGAGCCGGGACACCTCCCTGCGCCTGCTGGCCGCCGTCGCCGGCCTGGGCATCACCCTCAGCCGGCTCGGCACCGACCTGCAACTGTGGAGCACCGCCGAGTTCGGCCTCCTGCACATCCCCGACCACCTGGTGGGCGGCAGTTCGGCGATGCCCCAGAAGCGCAACGCCTTTCTCCTGGAGCACCTCAAGGCCAAGGCCGGCGCGGCCGTCGGGGCGTGGACCTCGGCCGCCTCGATGACCAAGTCCACACCCTTCACCAACTGCATCGAGGTCGGTACCGAGGCCGTGGGCGCCTGCCAGCCCGGGTTCGACGCGGTGTCCGACGCCGTGCGACTGGCCCAGGTCCTGGTGAGCGGTGCGCGCCCGGTGGCGGAGCGGATGCGCGAACGAGCGGTGGACGGCTTCACCACGGCGACGGCAGTCGCCAACCACCTCGTGCTCGCCGGGGTCCCGTTCCGCACCGCCCACCACGCCGTGGGCACGGCCGTGCGCCGCGCACTGGAGGCGGGGGAGACCCGGATCGACGAGGTGGATGTGGGGGGGGTCCGCCACACCGTCCCCGGCCACCTGGCCTCACCCGACGAGGCGGTCCGCGCCACCGGCCGGGGCGGCGGTCCGGGCAGCTTCGACCCCGTCTTCGCGCAGGCGGAGGGGGACCTGCGCCGACGCGCACACGAACGCGCCCTCGCCGCGGAGCGGGTCGCCGCCGCCCGGGCCCGGCTGGACAGGGCCGTGCGGGAACTGGCGGCTCCCCCCGTGCCCGTGTGAGGACGCACCGGTCCCGAGTCACGAACCGTCCCGCCCACCGGAGGAAGATCCCCCATGGTCCACGAACACACCACGCCGCGCCTGGTCCTCATCGAGAGCAACACCACCGGTTCCGGCCGCGACTTCTGCGCACGGGCCCGCGACCGCGGCCTGGAGCCACTTCTCGTCACCCGCGACCCCGGCCGCTACCCCTACGCCGCCCAGGACGGAGTGCCCGTCCTGGTGGCCGACACCGGTGACACCGGCACCGTCCTGCGCCTGTGCCGGGAGCTCGACGCCCCCGTGGCCGGCGTGACGTCCAGCTCGGAGTACTTCGCAGCCACGGCCGCCGAGGCGGCCCGGAGCCTCGGGCTGCCCGCCCCCGACGCCGGAGCCGTGTCCCGGTGCAGGGACAAAGCGCTACAACGGCGGGCCCTCGCCGACGCGGGCGTCCCCGTACCGTCCTTCCACGAGGTGCGGACCGTGTCCGAGGGCGTCGCCCTCGCACGCGGGTCGGACCGGCCCTTGGTGGTCAAACCGGTGCTGGGATCGGGCTCGGACGGGGTACGGCTGTGCCGCACTCCGGAGGAGACCGCCGAGGCACTGGAGGCCCTGCTGCACGCACCGTCCGAAGGCCCCGGACGCGCGCTGGTCGAGGGGTACATGGACGGCCCGGAGTTCTCCGTCGAGACCTTCGACGACCGGGTCGTGGGGGTGACCGCCAAACACCTGGGTGAGCCGCCCCGCTTCCTGGAGACCGGCCACGAACACCCCGCCCCGCTGCCCGCCGACCGTGAACGGGCGCTGGGGGAGACGGCCCTCGCGGCCCTGGCCGCCCTGGGACTGGGCTGGGGCCCCGCCCACGTCGAACTGCGCCTCACCACCGACGGTCCGCGGATCGTCGAGGTCAACCCCAGACTGGGCGGCGGGATGATCCCGGCCCTGGTCGAGGCCGCGACCGGGGTGGACCTGGTGTCCGCCACCGTCTCCCGTGTCCTGGGGGAGCGGCCGGACCTGGCTCCCGTGCGGTCGCGAGGCGCGGCCATCCGCCACCTGTTCGCCCACCGACCCGGGACCGTGGTCCTGGTCGCGACCGACGGGGCCCGACGCGCGCCCGGTGTCGTCCGCGCGGCCGTCACCGCCCGGGAGGGGCGACGTCTGGAGGTGACGCACACCTTCCGGGACCGGATCGGACACGTCATCGCGACCGCCGCGGACACCGTCCGCGCCGCGGAGCGCGCCGAACACGCGCTCGGGCTACTGGGCGTGCTCATCGCCTCGGACGGGGAGATCACCATTCCCGCCGACTAGGTGCCGCTCTTTCTTCCGCTTTACGCAGGGAATCGCGAGATACGTTCCTCGTGCCTGATGAGAAATGTACGTGCGAATTTCCTGGCGGTATCCCATGCGGTCCATCACACAAAGCACGTTTCCGGTGGACTCCGGATCCGTGACCATGCTCTCCGGTACGTCCTCCGACTCACACACGTGGAACCTCGTCTTCCTCCAGCTTCTCCTGGAGGAGGCGGGGCACCGGGTCGTCAACCTCGGCCCCTGCGTTCCGGACCGGCTCTTCGTCGAGGAGTGCCGGATCCGGACGCCGCACCTCGTCGTCGTCAGCAGCGTCAACGGCCATGGCTACGGCGACGGCCTCCGGATGATCAGGGCGCTCCGGGACACCCCCGGAACCGGCCGCGTTCCAGCGGTGATCGGCGGCAAACTCGGGGTCGGCGGCACCCTCGCGGACGATCGGGTCGACGACCTCCTGGCCGCCGGATACGACGCCGTCTTCGCCGACGGCGACACGGGCGCCTTCACCGCCTACCTGTCCGGTCCCGTGGCCAGGGCGGCGTCATGAGCTCCCCGTCCGCACCCGTGTCCTTCGGGGCCTTCGTGTCCGCCTCCCGGGACCGGGGCCGCCTCGTGGTCCAGCCGCGGATGGGGTTCGGCGACCCCGAACGCATGCGCGCCGGACTCGCCGCCACCCGGGCCGCCCGGGCCACCACGGCCGGCACCATCACCCTCGACAGCTACACCCGGGTGGGCGACCACGACGCCGCCCGCCGGGCCATCGTTGAGGGCGGTGCCGCCCTCAACGGCTACCCGATCGTCGCCCGCCCGGCGCACGAGACCCTGGACGTCCTCGCGGGTGTGCGGGGGCACCGTTTCCCCGTACAGGTCAGACACGGTTCGGCCGTTCCCCAGGACATCTTCCGCGCCCTGCTGGAAGTCGGGCTGACCGCGACCGAGGGCGGCCCGGTCTCCTATTGCCTGCCCTACGGCCGCACCCCGCTGAGCGTGTCGGTGGCCAACTGGCGGGAGAGCACCGAGATCCTCGCCGAGCACAGCGGAACCGACCCCGAACCACACCTGGAGACCTTCGGCGGCTGCATGCTCGGCCAACTGTGCCCGCCCGGCATGCTGGTGGCCATCAGCCTCCTGGAGGGCCTGTTCTTCGTCCGCCACGGGGTCCGCAGCGTGTCCCTCAGCTACGCCCAGCAGACCAGTCCCGAACAGGACCGGGAGGCGGTCCGGGCACTGCGGCGGCTGGCCGGGGAATTCCTCGCGGACGCGGACTGGCACGTCGTCCTCTACACCTACATGGGCCTCTACCCGCGGACCCCGGAGGGTGCGCGGTCCGTGCTCCGCCAGGCGGCGCGGACCTGCGTGACGGCGGGCGCCGAACGGCTCATCGTCAAGACCGAGGCCGAGGCGCACCGCATCCCCACCATCGGGGAGAACGTGCGTGCGCTGGAGGCCGCGGCCCGGGCGGCGGAGGCCGAGCCGCCCGGTACCGGGGGCGACCCCGACAGCGAGACCTACGCCGAGGCCCGCGCGCTGGTGGAGGGGGTACTGGAGCACTCCGACGACGTCGGGGACGCCCTGCTGCGGGCCTTCGCCCGCGGACACCTCGACATCCCCTTTTGCCTGCACCCCGACAACGCCGGGCGGGTGCGCTCCTACATCGACGACGCCGGGTACCTGCGCTGGGCCGATACCGGGGCGCTGCCGCTGCCCCCGGTGGCCAGGCGCACCGGCCCCGGCGCCGTGACCTCGGCGAACCTGCTCAGCACGCTCTCCTACATGGAACGCAGACACGACAGCCGGGTGCGGGGATGACCCCGCACCGGAGAGGAACGGTGAACCCGTGACCGGTACCGCCTACGGAAACGCCTTCACGGCGCACATGGTCCTGTCCAGGTGGAACGAGGAGGAGGGGTGGTCCGAGCCCCGGATGGTGCCCTTCGGGGAGCTTCCGATGCACCCCGCCATGGTGGGTCTGCACTACGGCCAGGTCGTCTTCGAGGGGCTCAAGGCCTTCCGGGGCGAGGACGGCACCGTGGCGCTCTTCCGGCCGGAGGAGAACGCCCGCCGGTTCCGGCACTCGGCACGCCGCCTGGCGATGCCCGAACTCCCAGAGGACGTCTTCCTCGGTGCGGTGGACCGCCTGGTGGCCGAGGACGGGCACGTCCTGGGCGGAGCCGGTTCGGACAGCCTGTACCTGCGCCCCCTCATGTTCGCCAGTGAACCCGACCTGATGCTCCGTCCGGCCCGCGAGTACACGTTCCTGCTCATCGCGTTCGTCACCGGCGGGTTCTTCGGCGACGCGGACGCCATCTCGGTCTGGGTCTGCCACGACCAGAGCCGGGCCATGCCCGGAGGTACCGGGGACGTCAAGTGCGCCGGCAACTACGCCCCCACCTACCTGGCCCAGAACCGGGCCGCCGAGCACGGCTGCCAGCAGGTGGTCTGGCTCGACGCGGTCGAGGGCCGTTGGATCGAGGAGGCCGGTGCGATGAGCCTGTTCTTCGTCCGCGGCGGCCCGGAGGACGCACACGTGGTCACCCCCGAGCTCACCGGGACCGTACTGCCCTCCGTCACCCGGGCCAGCCTGCTCGAACTCGCCGGACGGCTCGGCCACACGCCCGTGGTGGAGCGGGTCTCCCTCGAACAGTGGCGCAAGGAGTGCGAGAACGGCGAGATGACCGAGGCGTTCGCCTGCGGAACGGCCGCCGTCGTCACCCCGATCGCCCGGGTCCGCGACCGGGACGGCGACTGGCGGATCGGTGACGGGACGCCCGGACCCGTCACCCGCGCCCTGCGCTCACACCTCGTGGACATCCAGAACGGGCGGGTCCCCGACCACGCGGACTGGCTGCGCCCGGTCGCCGCCCGCTGACCCGACCGCCCGCCGACACATCCCCGATCCCGTAGAGGAGCACACCGTGACCATCACCCACGACACCCCCGCCACCCGCTCGACCGACACCGATGACCTGCGTGAGCGGGTCCGCCAGGTCTACGTCCGCGTGGACTCCGGCGACATCGCCGGCCTCCTCGAACTCTTCAGCGAGGACGTCGTCTACCACCGTCCCGGCTACCCGGCCATCGACGGCCGCGACGCCTTCGAGCGGTTCTACCGCAGCGCCCGCATCATCCAGGAGGGCGTCCACACCCCCGACTCAGTCGTCCTGGACGGGGAGGGCGGCGTGGCGGTGCAGGGCCGCTTCGAGGGCGTGCTCAAGGACGGCCGCGCCGTCGACCTGCGCTACGCCGACTTCTTCCAGGCCGCCCCCGACGGCCGCTTCCGCAGGCGCGACACCTATTTCTTCGCCCCCATGGTGTGAACGGAGGAAAGGCTGGAAAAGGCGGGGCACTCGGACAACTGCCGCCGAGCTGCCCCGTCCGTGTGCCGGAAGGGAATTCGACGCGGAAATACCTTCACTACGTGCCGTAGACGAAGGAAATCCTTGACCACATGAATGACGAGGAACCGCGCGATGTCCCCCACGCATGACGACACCTGGCCGCTCAGCGCATCCCAGACCGGGATCTGGTTCGCGCAGCAGTCCGACCCCGCGACGCCGATGTTCACCAACGCCGAGTACTACGAGATCAACGGTCCGGTCGACGCGGATGTGCTGGGGCGGGCCGTGGACACGGTTGTCGCGTGGGCCGAGACACTGCGTCTGCGTTTCGTGGAGACGGAGGACGGACCCCGCCAGTACCCCGATCCCGGTGCGCGCCGCCCGCTGCGCGTGGTCGACCTGAGCGACGCACCTGACCCCCGGGCCGCCGCGCTGACGTGGATGCGGGAGGACGTGGGCCGCACGGTCGACCCGCTGACCGACGAACTGTGCGCCTTCGCGCTCTTCCGCCTCGGGGCCGAGGAGTACTACTGGTACCAGCGGGCGCACCACCTGGTCGTGGACGGCTACACCTTCATGCTCCTCGCCCGCGGGATCGCCTCGGTGTACACGGCGCTGGCCGACGGCGAGGAGCCCGAGGCGTCCTTCGGCACGTTCCGGGAACTGCTGGAGGAGAACGAGCGCTACGGCCGGGGCGAGGACGCGGCCACGGACCGCCGCTACTGGGAGGAGCGCCTCGCGGGCGCGCCCGCCTACACCGCGCTCACCGACCGCACCGCCCCCGCCCAGCACCACTACCTACGTTCGACCGCGCTCGTCGACGAGGAGGGGTTCGCGCGCGTCGCCGAGGCCGCCGCCCGGATCGGCACCGGATGGAAACAGCTCATCATGGCGGTTGCCGCCGTCTACACGCGCCACTGGTCCGGCGAGGACGACGTCCTGCTGAGCCTCCCCGTCGCGGCACGGACCACCGAGCTGAGCCGACGCACCCCGGGCATGCAGTCCAACGTCATGCCGCTGCGCTGCACGGTGGGCGACGCCACCCCGTTCGCGGAGCTCGCCCGCACGGTCGCCGCCGACCTGCGGTCCGGCCTCCCGCACCAGCGCTATCCGGTGGCCTCCGTGCTGAGGCTGCTCGGACAGACCTCGGACGCCCGGCACGAGTGCGGGCCGATCGTCAACATCATGGCGTTCGACTACGACCTGTCCTTCGCCGGTGTGCCGGCGGTGCCGCACAACATCTTCCAGGGCCCCATCGAGGAGATGCGCATCGACGTCCTCCAGCGCGGTCGCGGGGGTGCCCTGCACATCGACTTCGACGCCAACCCCGCGGTCCTGTCCGCCGAGGAACTGGAGCTGCACCGGCGCAGTTTCGAGGTCCTGCTCGACACGGTGTGCGCGGACCCCGACCTGCCGGTGGGCGACATCGACGCCCACCCCTGGGCCGACCGGCTCCGTCAGATCGCCGAATTCAACGCCGCCGGGCACCCGCTGCCGCCCCTGACGGTGCCGGAGGTGTTCGAGGGGCACGTGCGGCGGGCTCCGGAGTCGGTGGCGGTG
>NZ_JBHMIV010000046.1:0-39521 GCF_048060475.1 Nocardiopsis sp. LOL_012
CATGGACGAACTCGCCACCGCCCTCAAGAATTGAGCGCTCTTCCGCGAAAAAGAACCACGCATTCCCCTGCGCGCCGTCGGACGCGCTGTCACACTCTGAGCCACACCCCTGCCGGCACACGGGTTGGAGGCCGCCATCACCACCTCGCAGGCAACGTTCTGCCGCGCGTGCGGCCGACCACGCGAATCCGCCCGCAGCACCTGTACATGCATCCCAGCGCGGGCCTGGCAGGAACCGCACATGCAGGCGGCCCTCAAACGGACCGACGTCGCCGAGGTCATCCGGATCCTGCGCCACAGCGTCCCCTCCCTCACCCAAGAACGCATCGGCTGCATGACCGACCTGTCGCAGAGCACCGTCAGCCGCATCGAGTCAGGGCGCTCCCGACTGGGTCAAGCCCGCTCCCACGACGTTCTCACCGCACTCGGCGCGCCCCTCCCGACACCGCACCCTCCAACGGCACCGGTTCCCGCACCCCCAACGCCTCCAGCCCGCAACCACGCCCACAACGACAGCGAACGACTACACCAAGCCGCCCAAGACCCCGAATCCGTGCTGTCCGGCCTTGCCGACACCGTCGACGACCTCACACTCACCACCCTGGAAGCCCAACTGTCGGCCCTGGCCGTCGCCTACGTCTCCCAACCCCTGCCCGGCATCGTTCCGCGCATCATCGCCACACGCGACGCGGCGCTGGCCCACCACCGGACCGGCGCCCGCCCCCGCCAGGCCCACCACCTGATCGTCATCAGCGGCACCGCCTCACTCCTGCTCGCCCACGCCGCACAGAACCTCGGCCACACCCCCGCAGCGCTCAACCACCTGGCCATCGCCGAACGCTGCGCCACCTACGCCGACTACCCGCCCCTGACCGCCTGGATCCACGGAACCCGGGCCCTGTTCGCCGAATGGGAACCCGACGTAGGCGACGCCGTCCACCTGGCCGGACACGCCATCGCCACAGCCACCAGCACCGAAGAACGCGTACGCGCCCACGCCATCAAAGCCCGAGCCGCCGCCCGACGCGGCGACGCCGACACGGCCCATGCCGCACTGACCGCCCTCGACCACCACCGCTCAACATCCACGAACACCGGCCCCGGAGAACTCGGACAGCGCTTCGGCGGGATCTTCACCTTTCCCCGCGCCAAGACCGCCTTCTACACCGGCAGCACCCATCTGATGCTGGGCGACGCCGACACCGCCCTCGAACTGTCACAGCAGGCCATCACCGACTACACACAAGGCCCCACACTCCAACGCAGCTACGGCGACCACGCCCTGGCCCACATCGACCGCGCCGCCGCCCTTCTGCACCTCGGCGACACCGACTCGGTACGCGCCGACCTGCTCACCCTCACCCGTCTCCCGCCCGAACTGCGCATCCGCCAACTCGGCCCCGCAGTCCACAGCCTGCGCGGCCGACTGCACCAGGCACCGATCCGCGACGCGGACCGCATCGACCTGAACGAACTGATCATCGACTTCACCCGCACACAAGGGCCGATACCTTTGGGGCCATGACGGCCCTCAGAACCGCCCCCGGTGTGCCCGCCGCCGCCCTCACCGCCGCCCGCACATGGGGGTGGACCGGACAGGACGCCACACTGCTACGCCACCACGGCGCGATCGTCGTCCACCTGCCCCAGGACGGTGTCGTCCTCCGCCTGACCCCTGCCGAGCACGCCCAAGCCGCCGAACGCGCCGTGATCGTGACACGCTGGCTCCTGGAACGCGGGGTAGCGGTCACCGAACCCGCCCACGTGGAACAGCCCCTCCATCTGGGCGAGGCGGTGGCCACAGCCTGGATCTACTACCCCCAACCGGCCTTCCCCTCGGAGTCGGCCCCTGAGCACCTGGGGCGGATCCTCGCCGACCTGCACCGGGCCGGAACACCCCCTGTCGACCTGCCCGCCTATCGCCCCCTAGCGGCGTTGGACACCACCTTGGACACCGCGCGCTGCCTCGACGAGCAGGACATCGCCGACCTGCGAAACCGCATCAAGGACCTGCGCCGTGCCTACGACAGCCTCGACTTCCCCCTGGGCACCGGGTTGGTACACGGTGACGCCTACCCCGGCAACACCCTTCTGGACGAGCGGTTCGGTGTGCGGCTGGGTGATTGGGACGAGTGCGCCTTCGGCCCCCGCGAGGTCGACCTGGCCAACGTCTGGCAGGGACAGCGACGGTTCGGGCGCCCCCTGGAGCACGTGGAGGTGTTCTCGCGCGCCTACGGCTACGACCTCTCGTCCTGGTCAGGGATACACACGCTGGTGTCCCTGCGCGACCTGCACACCCTGAGCGCGTTCATCCGCGCCGCTGACCGCGGCGACCACAACGCCCTGGCGCAGGTCCGCCACCGGATCCGCACCCTGGACGACCCGACGGCGTCCTGGGCCTCACGTTGAGAAGCGAGACCCCGCCGACGTGACCGTCGATGTTGTTACGCTGCGCTCACCATGAGCACCACCGATACGGCCTCCCAGACGTCTGCCGATGGACTCACCCCCGCGAAGCTCCGCGCGGTCCTCGCCGGTATCTGCTCCCAAGCGGGGCTCGACCCCCGTGGCGCGGAACTGATCAAGTTCACCAACAACGCGGTCTTCCGCCTGGCCTCGGACCCCGTGGTCGTGCGCATCGCCGGATCGCGGACCGTGAGACGGCGCATCGACACGGTCATCGCCGCCGCGCGGTGGTCTGCCGAACACGATGTCCCGGCGGTGCGCCTGATCGAAGACGTTCCGCAGCCGGTGGAGAGCGACGGATACGCCGCCACCCTGTGGCATCTGGCCCCCGGCAACGGGCCCGCCGCCACCGGCGCGGACCTGGGACGCATCCTGCGCAGAATCCACCAGCTCCCGGCCCCCCGCTTCCCCCTTCCGCAATGGGCCCCCTTCACCCAGGTGCGCACCCGTATCGCCGACGCCGAAGACCTCGCCGCCCCCGACCGGGACTGGCTGCTGGAGCAGTGCGCCCAGGCCGAGGAGCAGCTCGCCTCCCTGAGCTACGTGCTTCCCCGCGGGGTCATCCATGGAGACCCGTTCCTGGGCAACCTCATCCCGGCCCCCGACGGGCCGGTGATCTGCGACTTCGACTCCCTGTGCATCGGGCCGCGCGAGTGGGACCTGACCCCGGTGGCCGTGGGCAGACTCCGTATGGACTACCCCGAGGACGCGCACACCCCGCTGGCCGCCGAGTACGGGTTCGACGTCACCGGCTGGCCCGGATTCGACGTGCTGCGCCGGGTTCGCGAACTCAAACTCGTCACCAGCGTCCTGCCGATCCTGCGCAGCCAACCCGCCATCCGCCCCCAGTGGAAGCACCGGTTCGACAGCCTGCGCGCGGGCGACACCTCGGTGCGGTGGCAGACCTACCGCTGATCCCCGAATGAGCAAAGCCCACGCGCATCACCGAGCCTGAGCCGGTACAGGGCGACAGCGTCGGTTTTGAACTCGGTGGACAGCGCTTCATGGCCATGGGGCGGACCCCTTCCGGTGTTTCCAGCGCCGGAGATGTCTCCTACCCGGGGGAACGTCCGAGACGATTTCTAAAGAGTCCTGGCGTACGCCTCGATGCGGGCGTTCCTGGCGTGGATGAACTCCATGCTCGTCTCCATGTAACGGCGATACGTTGCCAGGTCCTGCGGAACCGACGGCATGGCGAAATCGTCGAAGGGCATCGCGAACCGGACCCGGTCCCCGTCGAGCAGGTCGTGGAGGAGGAAGTGCTCGATGAACCCTTCCAAGGTCTCGAACAGGGCGAAGAAGTCGGCGTAACGGGCGAGGACGTCACTGAGTGGGCTCTGCTGGCCTGTGTAGTGGCGGCGGACGCACTCGACCGTGAGGTCGAACCGGTCGGAGATCCGCGGGTGGAAGCCGCGGGCGCCGTTGATCGTCTGCTTGCTCCCGATCCTGTTGCCCGGCCAGATCATCATCCCGCCGATCGTGTAGCCCAGGTTCCAGAACGCCTCCGACTCGCCGTCGTCGAGCATCGCGACGACGGCCTCCGCCTTGTGCGGGAACGTGGGGACGACGGTGTCGCTGCTGAGCCAGAACCGTCCCTTGACGGACTCGTGGACGAGGTAGCTCCCCGGCCTTCCATCGGTGAGGTCGAAGCGTGTCCCGTCCGGAAGGTCTCTGCTCCAGAGCGTTCGGTGGTAGCGGTGCAGTGTGTCGCTGTAGGCGTCGGGGTCTTTGCCTGGGGGAGTGTCGGTCTGGAAGTCATACGTCGTGTCGATCAAGCGGTCATCGAGTGGGCCACGGCCTGTTTGACGGTCCAGCGCAGGCCCGGACGCGCCGCCTACGGCGCGGGAGAGATGTTCGGGGCAGTAGATCCGTAGATGCCCTTTCGAGTGCCGGGCGTGACGGCGCTTGATGACGGTCAACCGGTCAGCGGGAAGAGCGACCCCGCATGTGGAGCACTGTCGGTGGTCGGCGCCGGCGGCATTCCGGTCGGGGAGGACCTCGCTCAGGACGCGGGGTTCGTCGTACCCGATCAGGTCTCGCTCGTCGGCCATGCCTGTGCTCCTTTTGATGGTGTTCGGTCTCAGTATGTCCGGATGAGCGACTCTATAGGCGTGTCCACCGAGCTGAAGCAGGGTTACCTGGTGGTGTCGATTCGTGTAGGTGTACGGGTTGGGCTGCTTGTACGAACAGGTGGTTTCTGGCTGATCGATTTTCTTTTTCCCGTTGCTGAGTGCGAAGTGAGCGCGAGGTGAGCGGGTGGTGAGTATGGAGGGCGCCTTTCTGTACCATTGTGCTGCAAGGGGTCGAATGGAGCCTTCATCGTGCGTGTCGAAAAATCTTCCTCCGGATCGCCGGATGGGGCTACTCAGAGTTTCCCGGGTACGTGCTCACAGCACGCTCACCTCATCATCTATGCAGTTAGATACGCATCATCAGGTCTCGTGAGAGCCACGACGCCACGCATCGGCGCCCCGCTCGGCGCGTGAACTTTACCATTCCTTTGCCTGGGTGAGTTCGGTATGAGAACGCTTTGAGTGCGCGGTGATCACCTTCCGAGTATCTACCGATAATCGTGTTTGTTTTGATGCGGGTGTCGTTTACCGATGCGATTCGAGGGGGCACCCGTGGCCTTTGCGCCGTCACCGCTGGAAGTCGTCGAGACCCACTTCGTCCACCTGGCACCCGTCCACCTGACCCTGCACGGAGGCCACCTCCACCCCTGGCTCCAGGACCGCCCCTACACGCTCTACGAACTCCGCGATGTCCTGATGGGCGAGTCCACCCCCCACGAGGTACGCGACGCGGTGTGGCGGTCCACCATCGGCAACGCCCGCCACTGCCAGGACTGGATGGTGGGCGCCCTGGGCCTGTGCATGCCCGCCCTGCGCTCCACCGCCCGGCGCACCTGCCGCTCCCTGACTCCGGAGGGGGTGGAGGCGGTGGAGTCGGCGATCTTGGCCGCGGCCCTGCACCAGATCCGCACCATCGACACCGGCTACGCCCGCCTGGCCTGGTACCTGGCCCGCCGCGTCCACCGCGCCGCGCTCTCGGCGCGCAAGCACGAGCGGGACGCCCCGCCCCCGGCCGGCCTGGACGTGCGCGAACCGGCCGCCGACTCCAGCGCGCACACCGGCGTGGAGGTGCTGCTGGTGGCCGCGGTCCGCGCCGGGGTGCTCTCCCCGTCCGAGGCGCACCTGATCGCCCGCACCCGGCTGGAGAACGTCCCTCTGGCGCGGGCCGCCGCCGAGTTGGGGGTGTCCTACAAGGCGTGCGGCAAGCGCCGCGAGCGCGCCGAGGCCCGCCTGGCCGAGGCCGTGGGCTCGGGCGGTGTGGAGCTGTGCGACGCCTTCGACCAGACGGAGAAGCACCCGGATCGCGGGGCGGGACGCCTGGAACTGCTCGCCGGGGCCGGGAAAGTCGCGTCGCCGGTGTCGCATCGGGCCTTCCCGCTGGCTTCTTAGGGGAGCGAAGGGCCGGGGGACCAGGGCCCGCCGCACGCGGTGGCGGTGCCTGGTTCCCCTGCGGCCGGTAGTCGAGTCCGGAGGGCGGGGCAGGCGATGAAGTCGAGCGCGAAGGCGTACCTGCGGTGGGCGGTGGTGGCCGCCGCGGCGGGGGCCACGGGGTGGGCGCTGGTGGGCGAGGGCGCCTCCTGGGCGTGGGCCACTACCGGCGAGAGCACACTCGTCGTGGCCAGCGACACCACGGGCGCGGGACAGTCCACCGCCGAGCTGCGCCAGGTCGTGGAACGGCTGCGGCTGGTCCTCATCGCCCTCGCCAGCGCCCTGGGGACGCTGTTCCTGTCGATCGCGGGGGTGCGGTGGCTGGTCGCCGCCGGGGAGCCGGGACAGATCGACGGCGCCAAGCGCGCCCTGTCCGGCGCGGCGATCGGCTACGGCATCGCGGTCCTGGCCACCGTACTCATGGACGTCTTGGACTGGATCGTGTCCGTGGACGGGGGCGGTGAGTGAGCCCCGCGCCACAGCGGGGCCAGCGGGCCCCGGCCGACCCGGCCCCGCCCGACGACGAACCGCTGCCGCCCCCCGCCGACGACCCCCTGCCCGCACCGCAGGACACCGCACCCGCACCCGCACCCGAACCCGGCCCGGGTCCCCGGCCGGAGATCAACGACGACCCGCTCCCGCCGCCGGAGGACCCGAACGCAGGTGAGCCGCCCCAGCCCGGGCAGGCCCCCGCCGGGGAGGTCGTGGAGCTGGACACCGACGGGGACGTGTTCGACTGCGGCCTGATCGACCCGGGCTGCCACGTCTCCAATTGGTTCGCCGACTTCGTCGTCTCCGGCCTGAACCCCGCGCTGGGCTGGCTGGCGCAGAAGGCGTTCCACACCCCGCTGCCCACCGAGGGCATGAAGGGCCTGCACGAGGGCATCCTGACCACCGCCAACGTCCTGTTCGTGCTGCTGGTGGTGGCGGGCGGCCTGGTGGCCATGGGCTACCAGAGCGTGCAGTCGCGCTACTCGGCCGCCGACCTGCTGCCCCGGCTCGTCTTCGCCTTCGTCGCGGCCAACTTCTCCCTGTGGGTCAGCACTGAGATGGTGCGCCTGTCCAACCAGTTCGCGTCCGCCATCGGCGCCGACGGCATCAACACCCGCGAGGCCGTGCTCAATTTCCGCGACCGCCTGGACGTGCTGCTGGCCGAAGCGGTGGTCTTCACCGTCCTGTTCCTGGTGGTCGTCGTCGTGCTGCTGGTGGTGTGGATGATCGCCGAGGCGGTGCGCATCTGCATGGTGATCGTCCTGGTCGTGGCCGCGCCGCTGCTGCTGATGTTCCACGGCCTGCCCCAGACCAACCGGCTCGCGGAGCTGTGGTGGAAGTCCATGGTCGGGCTGTGCGCGATCCCCGTCGCCCAAAGCGTCGTCTTCATCGCCATGGCCCGGCTGTTCTTCGAAGGGCAGATGACGCTCTTCGGCGCCATGAACACCACCTCCGCCACCGCCGACGACGTGGGCGAAGTGGACTGGCTGATGCAGATCATGCTGCTCCTGGTGCTGCTGTACGTCCAGATCCGCATCGGAAGCTGGGTCATGCGGCTGGTGTGGCAGCCCAACCTTGGCACCTCCCCGATCGCCGCCCTGCTGAAGAACATCGCATGGATCCTGGCCTTCCGCTCGCTCAGCGCCGCGCGCGTGCCCGGCGTGCTGCGCGACGGACTCGATCTCGGATTGCGCTGGCCCCAACGCGGCCCCCGCGCCCCGCACGGCGCGAAACCGTCGGGAGTGAAGCCGCCCCGCCCCGCCGCCTCCAACGGGGTGCAGCCGGTGCAGCCCCAGGCGTGGTGGTACCGGCCCCGCCACGACCCACCCGCCCCGGCCGCCGATCTGCCCGGCCCCCGCCACGCCCTGCCCGCACCGGGCGGCGCGCCCTCCGGCCCGGGCCCGCAAAGCACACCGCCCACACCGTCGGGCCTGCCCGGACCCCGCGCGCTCCCACCGGTCCCCGACCCCCGACCGGGCCCGCCCGCACCGCCTCGCCGCGCCCTGGAGGAGGGACGCATGCCCGGATCACCCCGCAGCGGCCAGCAGACGCTGTTCGTCCGCCCCAACCCGCCCACCCGGACACCCCCCGAAGCAGGGGCGCCGCCCCAGCGCCGGTGGCGCCAAGGGGTGCTGCCGGGCACGCCGCCCCCGGTGCGCGCACCCGGGCGCCGCGCCCCCGAACGGGTCGCCGACGTGTGGGCGCGCCAGCGGCGCGAACCCCGCAGGAACGCGCACGTCAAGGGGCAGCGGCCCCTGTTCCCCAACCCCAAACGCGTCTGGAAGCAGTACGGCCTGTTCCCGCCGCTGAAGGCCCCGCGCAAACAGCCCTGACCACCTCCACAGACACCGAAGGGACGACCCGTGGACTCCGACGACGCATCCGCCTGGCAGGGACGCATCCCCGCCGACATCGACCGGCCCGAACCGCTGCTGTTC
The DNA here is from genome assembly GCF_048060475.1 of Nocardiopsis sp. LOL_012. Taxonomy (NCBI): domain Bacteria; kingdom Bacillati; phylum Actinomycetota; class Actinomycetes; order Streptosporangiales; family Nocardiopsidaceae; genus Nocardiopsis; species Nocardiopsis sp. LOL_012. Next base: position 8,396 of record NZ_JBHMIV010000046.1, read on the forward strand.
ACCCTGACCGCCCGCCAGTGCCTGATCCTCGCCCCCGTCTTGGCCGGGGCGTGGTGCCTCTACCTGCTGGTGGGCGAGGCGGTGCCGCTGTGGGCCTTCGCCCTGGCGGCCTCCCCCGTCCTGGGCGCGGCCCTGGCCCTGGCCCTGGGCGAGCGCGACGGGAGGGGCCTGGAACGCGTCGCCGCCAGCGCCCTGGCCTGGACTCGGGCCCCCAAACGCCTGGTCGGCGCACCGACGGGGCGGATCCCACGGCTGCCGCGCTGGGCACCCCGCCCGGGCCGCAGCCCCCGCCTGGAGCCGCTGCGCCTGCCCGCCTCGGCGATCACCGAAGAGGGCGTCGTGGACCTGGACGGGCGGTGCGCGGCCCTCATCGCCTGCACCACCCTGCCCTTCCACCTGGCCTCCGGACGTGAACGGGACCAGATCCTGGCCGCTTTCGCGGGCGTGGTCGACGCCCTCTCAGAACCGGTGCAGATCCTCGTCCAACGCCGCAGCGCCGACCTGTCGGGCCTCACCGCGATGCTGCGCGACAACGCCACCCGGCTGCCGCACCCCGCGCTGGCCGACACCGCCGCCGCCCACGCCGCCTTCCTCGACGAGCTGGCCCACACCCACGAACTGTCGCACCAGCAGGTGGTGGTCGTGGTCACCGCCACCGGAGGCGCCCACACCGCGGGCGGCGCCGTGCGGCGCACCGCCCAGGACACCGCCGACCGGCTCACCACCCTCGGCCTGCGCACCCGCGTCCTGACCGGGGGCGAGACGGAGCAGGTGCTGCGCCAAGCCATGGCCTGCCCCCTCACGCGCCCCACCGACACCGACGAGTACGACGCACACCAAGGAGAGGACCGCTGATGGCACTCGCACGGCTGCGGACCCGCACCGGATCACCGGCACTGGGCGGACCGGCCCTCGAAGTCGGCGCCCACCACCTGCGTATCGAGGGCGGATTCTGCCAGACCCTGTCCATGGTCGGGTTCCCGCGCGAGGTGAGCGCCGGGTGGGCCGAACCGCTGCTCACCCACCCCGGCCAGCTCGACATCTCCTTCCACCTCGCACCCGTCCCCGCCGAGCGGGCCGCCGCCCGGCTGCGCAAGCGCCGCGCGCGCCTGGAATCGGCGCACCGCACCAGCGCCGTACAGGGCCGACTGGAGGACCCCCACCAGGTGGCGGCCGCGATGGACGCCGCGCAGATCGCCGACCGCGTCGCCACCGGGCAGGGCCGCCTCTACCGCGTGGCGGTGCACGTCACCGTGCACGCCCCCACCCCGGAGGAGCTGGAGGCCCGGCTCCAGCAGGTGCACGCGGTGTGCGCCTCACTGCTGGTGGCCGCCGTCCCGGCCACGTTCCGCCCCGTGCAGGGGTGGATCTCCACCCTGCCGCTGGGCACCGACCTGCTCGGGACGGGCCGGTCGATGGACACCGACGCGGTGGCGACCCTGCTCCCCTTCACCTCCCCCGAACTCGTCGCGGACCTGGGCGAGACGACGGTGGTCTACGGCACCAACACCCACTCCCGCGGCGTGGTGGCCTGGGACCGTTTCTGCGGAGCACTGGACAACCACAACAGCGTGATCCTCGCACGCTCCGGCGCCGGCAAGTCCTACCTCGCCAAACTCGAAGTCCTCCGGTCGCTGCTGGTGGGCGTGCAGGTCGCCGTCATCGACCCCGAGGGCGAGTACCGCCGTCTGGCCGAAGCGGTCGGCGGGACCGTCCTGGCGCTGGGCACCGGCCGGGGCCGGTTGAACCCCTTCACGCTCCCGCCCGCCCAGGCCGACCCACACGCCTTCACCAACCGCGCGCTGTTCGCGCACACCCTGGTCACCGCGATGGTCGGCACACTGTCCCCCACCCACAAGACGGTGCTGGACCGGGCGATCATCACCGCCTACGCCGAAGCCGGGATCACCCGCGACCCCGCCACCTGGCAGCGGCCCGCGCCCGTCCTGGCGGACGTGGCCGCCGCCCTGGAGGAGGCGGCCACCGATCCGGCCCTGTCCGACGAGCTCGGCCACGCCGCCGAACGGCTCGCCGAGCGGCTGCACCCCTTCGTCCACGGCTCCCACGCCGCCCTGTTCGAGGGCCCCTCCACCGCCACCCTCGACTCCCACCTGAGCGTGGTCTGCCTCAAGGAGCTTCCCGACCAGGTCCGCCCGGTGGGGGTGCTGCTGGCGCTGGACGCCATCTGGCGCAACATCACCACCAGCACCGGCACCCGGCCGCGCATGGTCGTGGTCGACGAGGCCTGGCTCCTGCTCCAGGACCCCGCCGCGTCGGGCTACCTCGCCCGCCTGGCCAAGGCCGGACGCAAGCACTGGGCCGGACTCACCCTCATCACCCAGGACGTGGGCGATGTGCTGGCCACCGAACCGGGCCGTGTGGTCGTCGCCAACGCCGCCACCCAGATCCTGCTCACACAGGCCCCGCAGAACCTCAACCGGGTCAGCGAGGCCTTCCACCTCTCCTCCGGCGAGTCCCACCTGGTCGCGACCGCGCCCCGGGGCAGCGCCCTGCTGGTGGCCGGACACCACAGGGTCGGCTTCCACCCCGTCGCCTCACCGGCCGAACACAGGCTGATCACCTCCGACCCCGCCGAACTCGCCGCCATGCGAGCCCGGGAACAGCAAGGCGAGACCCGCCCCGACACCGATACCGGCAGCGTCGAGCGCGGGGCGGTGGCGTGATGGTCGGCTTCCTGATCAACGGGGGGTTCCTCCTCCTGCTCCCCGCCCTCCCCGCAACCGCGGCGCTGGCGTGCGCGGCGATCATCGCCGCGCGGTGGGCCCGCCACCGCTACCTGGCACGACAGGCACGGATCGTGGAGATCCTGCCGCCGCCCGAGGCGACACTGGACAACGCCACGGAGTTCTGGAACCACACCCTGGGCCTGCTCAAACCCCGCTGGTCGCGGTGGCTGGCCCAACCCCACCTGGCGCTGGAGGTCGTGGCCTCCGCCGGAGGGGTGCGCTTCCAGGTGTGGGTACCCGGCCCCGTCCCGCCCGGCTCGGTCGAGCGGGCGATCGCCTCGGCCTGGCCCGGCGCCACCACCGCCACCCGCCCCTGCCCGCCGGATGAGTCACCGTTGCCGCACGGGGCCTCCACCACCGGCGGACGGCTGTGCCTGGGACGCGCCGAGGTGTTCCCGCTGCGCACCAGGTTCGCCACCGACCCCGCCCGGCCGCTGCTGGGCGCACTGGAGGACCTGGTCGAAGGCGAACACGCCCTGGTCAGGGTCACCGCACGCCCCGCCACGGGCTGGCGGCTGGCCCGTGCCCGCCGGGCGGCGGCCTGCCTGCGCGGCCACCCCGGCCTGGCCGGAACCACCCTGGACGCCCTGGACCCCACCACCGGCGCCCCCGCGCGCCGCCCCCTCCTGCTGCCCGGCACCACCGATGACGTGCGGGCGATCCTGACCAAGGCCGCCAGCCCGCGCCTGGCCTGCGACGTGGCCTACATCCTCACCACCACCCACGAGGGGGAGGCGGCCAGGGAACGGCTGCGCGGACGCGCCCACGGGGTGGCCTCGGCGTTCGCCGCGTTCACCTCGGGCACCAACCACCTGGACCGCCGCTTCATGCTCCGTCCCGGCTGGTGGCTGGCGCACCGGTTCCTGGGCTACGGGTTCCTGCTCACCACCGACGAACTGGCCGCGCTCGCGCACCTGCCCACCGACACCACCGTCCCCGGCCTGGTCCGGGCCGGAGCACGCCCGGCCGCCCCCGCACCGGTGGTCGCGCGCGGCGGCGAGCACACCCGCGTCATCGGCGACGCCGACGCCGGCACCCACCGCCCCGTCGCCGTGGGGGTGGCCGAATCCAGGCAGCACACCCACATCCTCGGCAAGACCGGTTCGGGCAAGTCCACCCTGCTGGCCAACATGGTCCTCCAGGACGCCGACGCGGGCCGCGCCGCCCTGGTGATCGACCCGCGCGGAGACCTGGTCACCGACATCCTCGCCCGCCTGCCCGAACACGCCGTGGACCGGGTGGTGCTCTTCGACCCCGACGACAACGCCCCGCCGCCCAGGCTGAACCTGCTCCAAGGCGGCGACCCCGACTTCGTCTCCGACACCGTCGTGGGGATCTTTCGCCGCATCTACGACCAGTACTGGGGCCCGCGCACCGACGACATCCTGCGCGCCGCCACCCTGACCTTGACCCGCGCCCAGGACCCCGACCTGACCCTGGGTCACATCCCGCGCCTGCTCGCCGACGACACCCTGCGTGGCGAAGTGATGGCCAAGGTCACCGCCCGCACCGGCCACGACGAGGCCCTGGAGGACTTCTGGGGCTGGTATTCGGGCCTGACCGTGTCGGCGCGCTCGGCGGTCACCGGGCCGGTGCTGAACAAGCTGCGGACCGCGCTGCTGCGCCGGTGGGTGCGCCAGGTGGTGGCCTCGGGGCCCTCCACGGTCGACCTGCCCTCCCTCTTCGACTCCGGGCACCTGGTGCTGCTGCGGCTGCCCAAGGGTCGCCTGGGGGAGGACACCAGCTCACTGATCGGATCGTTCGCGCTCGCGGCCACGTGGCAGGCGGTCACCGCCCGCATCCACACCCCCGAGCACGAGCGCAGGGACCTGTGCGCCTACGTGGACGAGTGCCAGAACTTCCTCAACCTGCCCGGGTCGCTGGAGGACATGCTGGCCGAGGCCCGCGGATACCGGCTCGCTCTCACGCTCGCCCACCAGGAGCTGGGGCAGTTGCCCGCCGACCTGCGCAAGGCGCTGTCGGCGAACGCGCGCACCAAGGTCTACTTCACCGCCTCGCCCGATGACGCGGTGAGCCTGTGCCAGCACACGCTGCCGGTGCTGGGGGCCTACGACCTCACCCATCTGGGGGCCTACCAGGCGGCGGTGCGCCCGCTGGTGGGCGCCAAGGAGCAGGGCGCGGCCACGGTCCGCACCCGGCCCCTGCCGCCAGGGGAGAAGGAGCGCGCGACTCAGGTCCGCAAAGCCGCACGAACCCACGGAGCGCAGGAGGAGCAGCCCACCGAGGAACCGCGCGGATCGCAATCGAAGGAGAAGACATCGTGAACACCGGCACCACAGGACGAGGAGGACACATGCCCGAACGCAGTGACTACGGCGCCGCTCTCGTACGGCTGGCCCCCCGGGTGACCCCGAGGGACCGGCAGATCCTGGCCGGGCTGTACGACCACCACGTCATGACCACCCGTCACGCCCACCGGCTCTACTTCCCCGATGCGGCAGAGCGGCGCTGCCGCCGTCGCCTGCTGTTGCTGCACGAGTACGGACTCCTGGATCGGTTCCATCCCTTTCCCGGCCGCCATGTGTCCGCTCACTGGGTCCTCGCCCCGTTGGGAGCGGCCCTGGTCGCCGAGCACCGCGGGATCGAGGTCAGCGAACTGGGGTTCCGCCACGACCGAGTCCTGGCCTGGGCGCACTCGGGACGGCTCGGGCACATGCTCGGCCTCGTCGAATGCCTGGCCCTGACCACCGAAGCGGCCCGTGCCCATCCCGTCGCGCGCCTGGTGTGCTGGGACAACGAACGCGCATGCGCACGCAGGTGGGGGCGCTACATCCGCCCGGACGCCTACATGCGCTGGCACCAGGGGACTGTGGAACTGGACGCCTTCTGGGAGTACGACACCGGAACCGAGCCCCTGACGAAGGTGCGCCGCAAGATGGTCGGATACGCCAATCTGGCGCGGTACAGCAAGCTTCCGTCGATCGTGCTGTTCGCGGTCCACTCCGACAAGCGGGCCCAGCACTTGCAAGAGAAGTTGGCCGCAGATGTCTCAGACATGGTGGGGGCCTACGTCACCACCCACGCCCGGCTCGCCGCCCACGGGCCCGCGCAGGCGGTGTGGCGGGCCGCGGGCTCCCTGGAACCCGCCGACCGGCTCACCCTGGTCGACATCGCTCGCCGCCACCCCCTCCCCGAACAGGGGCAGGGGTGATCCGCCACGCGCTCGGCGCCGCGGGCGCGCTCTTCCTCCTGGTGCCGGTCTTCATCGGCGCGCTCACCGACGGCGGGGAACAGGCCGGTGCGCTCCCCCAGGGGATCGCGGAGATCCCCGACGCGGTGCTGCGGGCCTATGTCCAGGCGGCCGGAGGCCTGGAGACGGAGTACCCGGGGTGCACGGGGATGGCCTGGCCCGTCCTGGCCGGGATCGGGAAGGTCGAGTCGGACCACGCGGCCGGACACCGCCTCTCCTCGACGGGGAGGGCCCGGCCGCCCATCACCGGCCCCCGGCTCGACGGGACCGGCGCCGGGGGCAACACCACGGCGCACACCGACAGCGACCACGGACGCTGGGACGGGGACACCGAGTTCGACCGGGCGGTGGGCCCCATGCAGTTCCTGCCCGCCACCTGGGCCTCCTACGGCCTGGACGCGACCGGGGACGGCACAGCGGACCCGCACAACGTCTTCGACGCCGCGTGGAGCGCGGCGGTGTACCTGTGCCTGAGCAGCCCGGAAGCAGCAGCCGTGGACTTCACCGACACCGACGACCTCCACGCCGCGCTGCTGCGCTACAACCGCTCGGCGTCCTACGCACAGAAGGTGAGGGGACACATCGACACCTACACCGCACTGGCCGCCCGCACCGTCCCGGTCTCCGGGGCAGGCGCCAGCAGCGCGCAGGGCCGGTCCGCCGCCCGGTGGGCCCTGGACCAGGTCGGCAAACCGTATCTGTGGGGAGGTACGGGTCCCGGCGCCTTCGACTGCTCCGGGCTGGTGATGCGGGCCTGGGAGGCGGCGGGTGTGCGCCTGCCCCGGGTGACCACCGACCAGGTCAATGCCGGAAGGCGCATAGCGCTGGACCAGGTGCAACCGGGCGACCTGCTGTTCTACGAGACCGGGGCTCCGGGCGGCTCTCCCTCGCACGTCACGATGTACGTCGGGGACGGCCAGATGGTCAACGCACCCGGGACGGGGCGCAGCATCCGCGTCGAGCCCGTGGGCGGCGCCTACTACAGCGCCCGGTTCGTGGCGGCCGTCCGGCCGGGCTGAGGGCCCCGCACCGCACTGGGGGCGCGGACGTCCCTCCGATACGGGGGCATCCGCGCCCACGGTGCGATGGATGCGTTCCCGGAGTGGCCGAGTGCTTCCCGGAAGTGCCGCACGCACGTCTTTTCCGCGTCCCCATGACTTTTCTGAACCGTTCGGGTTGAAACTTCTCGCGAGTATGGGGAAGCATCAAAACCGCTGTTCAGCCCGGGTGAACGCGATCATTCCCATTCGACCGGCTTCATTCGTATGTCCGATAAGGGGTTATTTGTCATGCCTGTGTATGCCTTGAGGAACGTTTCCCACGCCCTGTCCTCGTCGGGCGGGAGAGGGGGATAGCCAGTCCGCGTCGTGTCGGGCGGAGTGAGGAAGCGCAGCCCCGCAAGTGATCGAGTTCGGGGCCATTGACACCCGCATCGCCCACACGCCAAAGCCGCAAAAACGGCGAAGCACAACAGAAGAGAAGCCGCCTCGGCCGATGTAGCAGCACCGGCCGAGGCGTGATCCACCACCTGACGCATCCAGGAGGAAGATCTATGAGCCATGCTACGGGTCGGCACCGCAGGCGCCGACAGGGATGGGCCAGCCGTGTGCGGTGGTCCGTGGGGGCGGTGCTCGCGGCGATCGTGGGGGTGAAGCCCGCGCCGCTCCGGCGCACGGCACCTTCACCCCAGCGGATGTCGCCGCCGAGCCCGGTAGCCTCCCACCCCCCGAGCTCGCCTTCACCCGGTGAACCGGAGTGGGTCGGGCGCTACGACGAAGCACGGCGTACCCATGCGGATCGGTCGTGGGAGCTTTTCACCGAGGGCGGACGGGAGGCCCGGCCCGGCGCGGTGGTGGAGCTGCCGGAGTTCGGCTGGTGCGTGGACGACGACGGGGTGGCGGCGGTGCGCCCCTATCTGGTCGCGCACGAAAAGCGCCAGCGCGCCCACCGTCGGCGGACGGTTCCTTCCACTGATTTCCAGAGGCCGTCTGCGGCCTATTCCTGTGACCAAAGTACTGGTTCGGTGATCCCCGGCGAATGGGATGAATTGGCTGGGCTGATTCGTCAGTGGCACGCGCAGCGGACTCCCGTGGCGTGAGAAACCAGCGGTGTTCCGGGCCTGCCTCCTCGCTGGAGGCGGGCCCTTTCTCGTGTCTCGTTTTCGTGTTTTCGCAGGTGGGGCGTGCGACATCGGAGGTCGGTGGTTCTCTTCACATTTTTGGTCACGAGGAGTATTGGGGAACGGGTTGTGTAGTGACTCTGTGTGTGGTTAGTGTCACTTATCGAAAGCGCGGTGTGGGTGCCGTGCTCGGTGTGGAAACGGCGGTGGGGCATGCGTGTGCCTGTGGTGGGTGGGGTTGTGGTGGCCGTTGTGGCGGCTCTGGCCGGGTGCGCGGCACAGGAGGGAGAGCGGAGCGGCGAGCCGACGCCCGCACCGCCGACGCGTACGGCGCAGGCTAGCCCACCACCGGAGGAGTTGGCGCTGGAGGCCTACCGCGCCATGTGGGGCGTCGTGGTCGAGGGCTCCCACGAAGGGGCGGTCGGCCACCCGGACCTGGACGAGTACGCCTCAGGCCAGGCACTGGAACTCACCACGGCGATGCTGCACGGGGCCACGGCCACAGGAGAACCGGCCATGGCCCCCGAAGTCGTCGACAGCGATCCCACCGGATCTCCCCCCACCGTCTCCGTGGAGGACTGCATCGATGACTCGGCCTGGGTCGTCGAGGTCGACGACGGGGGGACCGAGGGAGGCCCGAGGCTGGTGAGGGCCACCGTCATCGCCGATGAAGGCGTGTGGCGCGTGGACGACCTCTGGCTGGAGGACTACGGCTCATGCTGACCACCGCACCCGCACACGCCAGGGGAACGCTCGTTCTGGGAATCGCGGTCGCGAGCCTCCTGTCCCCGGCCGTGGCCGCGGCCGACAGCAGCAGTTTCATGACGACCACCGACTGCGTCGACGGGGGCTGCCGGGTCACGGCCCACGCGCCGGGGCGGGGGCCGGTCGCCTTCGAAGGGGCCACCGGCGCAGTGCCCGGCGACGCGGGCGGGGACAGCGGTTCTGAGTGCGTGGTGTGGGACGAGGAGTTCGCGCGCTCGGGGATGGCGGGCCCGCAGGAGGTACCCAGGGGGGTGGCCCGGTGCAGCGCGGTCCTGGCGCCCGGGGCGGAGGCGGGGTTCGATCCGGCCGCGCTGGCGGAGCGGATGCGGGCGGCGATGCGCCCGCCCGAGCCGGACATCGGCACCGCGCCGCCCCTGGGACGGCCCAGGTTCGTGAACATGCCCTCCTGGATGTGGGTGGACGCAGGGGACTGGGAGCCGGTGTCGGCGACCGCCTCGGTGGGCGCCGGGTCGGTGACGGTGGTGGCCGAGCCGCGGCGGGTGGTGTGGGACACCGGGGACGGCCACGAGGTGGTGTGTACCGGGCCCGGCACGGTGTTCTCGGCGCGTACCTACCGGGAGGGGGGTTCGCCGGACTGCGGCCACACCTACACGTTTCTGCCGCCGGGCGGGGCGGGGGAGACGGTGGACCTGGCGGCGGTGTGGGAGTGGTCGGTGTCCTGGTCGGCCACGGACGGCACGGGCGGGGGGCTGGAGGATCTGGCCACCGAGTCCACGGTCGCGGTGCCGGTCAGCGAGATCCACTCCGTGGTCACCGACATCGGCTGAGCAGCCGGATCCAGAGCAGGAAAACCGTTGAGGACGAAGGGGTGGGGATGGTCGCGCTCGCAAATCCCAAACAAACCGATCGGGAAAATAGCCAAGAAACCAATGCTGGGCGGGGGCGGGAGCCGGTCCGACTGGCGGCGACCTCGCGCCGCCACTGGAAGTGGGGCCTGCTCGCCGCCGCGCTGGTCGGCGCGGGAGGCATGGCGGGAGCGTGGGCCGGGCTGGCGCTGGAGGACACCAGGCCGGTCGCGGTGCTCGCATCCGACCTTCCGGCCGGGCACGTACTCACCGCCGCTGACGTGCGCACGGCCGATGTGCCCGAGGCCGAAGGGCTGCGCATGCTCACCCCGCAGCAGGTGCACGGGCAGGTGCTGACCCGGCCCACGCTTGCGGGCTCTCCGCTGGTCACCGGTTCGGTCGGGGACCGCGCGGTGTGGCCTGACGAGGGGCAGGCCGTGGCGGCGGTCCCCGTGGCCACGGTGCCGCACGGCCTTGAGGCGGGAACCGCCGTGGACGTGGTGGTCTCCGGAGCAGCGGAGGGCACCACGGGGGCCTCGACCGGGTTCGTGCACCGTGTCGTGTCCGCCGAGGACGGCTTCGGAGGCGGACAGCAGGTCGTGGAGGTGGTTCTCTCCCGCGAACAGGCCGCCCACGTCTCCCGTGCGGCGGCCGAGACACCCGCGCAGATCGTGGTCGTCCACCCACGCGACGATGCGCGGGCGTTCGCCCAGGCGGGAGGTGCGCGGTGATCATCGCGGTGTGCTCACTTGCCGGAGCTCCGGGCGTGACGAGCCTGGCCATGGCCCTCACGGCGTGCTGGCCCTCCTCGCCCCTGACCGTTCCGGTCCTGGTGGAGGCCGATGCCTCCGGCGGGGACGCGGCCTCCTGGCACGGCGTCGACCCCCGAGGTACCGGACTGGTGTCGTTGGCCGCCGCCTCCCGAACCCCGGTTCCGGTGACGGCCCAGGCGTGGACGCAAGCAGGCGTCGCCGACATCGCCCACGCGTCCGTGTCCGGCGCGTCGCTGCTGGACCACGCGGTGGAGCTGCCCGGCGGCCTGCGGGTGGTCCCGGCTCCGCCGGACCCGTTGGAGGCGGGACGGGCGGTGGACATGCTGGCCCACAACCCGGGCCTGCTGCGCACGGGACGGGTGACCGTCGTGGACGCGGGGCGTGCGGTGCCGGGGTCCGCGGGGGCGGCCCTGCTCCGCCACGCCGACACGGTCGTGGTCCTCACCGACCCCGAAGACGTGGGGCACGCCGCCCGGCTGCGGGTGTGCGCGCCGGTACTGGCCTCACTGCGCGAGGAAAGGGTGCGGGTGGGCCTCGCTGTGGCCGGGCCCTGCCCCCACCCCGACGGCGAGGTGTCGAAGGTGGCCTCGGGCCTGCCGGTGTGGGCGCGCATCCCGCACGACCCGACGGGCGCCGGGCTGGTGCGGGGCGAGCACCGCCCGCCCCGGCGCCTACGCGACCGCTGGGCCGCATGGTGGGCCGAACGCCACGAGCCCGACGGCGTGGAGTGGATGCCGCTGATCAAAGCCGCCCAGTCCCTGGCGGAACTGTGCGACGACCTCCCCGCCCTCGACCTGCCCGACGAGGAACGGCAGGAAGACGGGCGGCACAGCCTCGGCCCGTCCACAGAACGGCGCGACTCGACGGTGGTGAACGTGGCATGACGGCGACCAACGACCTCCCGCGTCTGGCGTCGGCCGCGGATACGGGGACACGTGAGAACTCCCTGCGGGCCGACGCGCTGGCCCTGGCCGGCCGCGTCACCGAACAACTCATCACCACCCCCGGCGAGACGGCCGACGCCGATCGCGTCACCCTCCTGGTCAACCGGCTGCTGGAGGAACAGGCGCGCACCGCCCTGGTCCAGGGCAGCGGGGGACGGGCCCCCGCCGACGAGGCGCGGCTGCGGCAGATGGTCCTGGACCACGTGCTGGGGCTGGGCCCGCTGGAAGAACTGCTCGCCGTGCCGGAGGTGGAGAACATCCACGTCACCGGTAGCGACCCGGTGATCGTGGACTTCGGCGCCGGACGCCGGGAACGCCACCCGGCCGTGGTCGAGACCGACGCCGACCTCGTCGCCCTCATCCAGCGCATCGCCGCCCGCGCCCCGGGCGCGGAGCGCCGCTTCGACACGGCGGCGCCGCTGCTGTCCATGGAACTGCCCGGCGGGGAGCGGTTGTCGGCGGTGATGACCGGCGTCGCGGCCCGCCCCAGCGTCACGATCCGCCGCCACCCCGCCCGCCACCTGCGCCTGAAGGACCTGGCCCACGCGGGGACCCTCGACCTGCAGGCGTACGACCTCCTGACCGCGGCGGTACGCGCCAGGCTGAACACGGTCGTTTCCGGCGCCACCAATGCCGGGAAGACCACCCTGCTGCGCGCCCTGCTGGGCACCCTCGCCCACGAGCGGATCATCACCGTCGAGGACTCCCTGGAACTGGGCCTGCACCGGCACCTGGCCGACGCGGACGTGGTCGCCCTCCAGGGGCGGCCAGCCAACATCGAAGGGGTCGGCGAGGTGACGCTGGCCGAGCTCGTGCGGGCGGCGCTGCGGATGTGCCCGGACCGGGTGATCGTCGGAGAGACCCGGGGACCGGAGACCATCGCGCTGCTCAACGCCATGTCCATGGGCACGGACGGCTCGATGTCCACCATCCACGCTTCCTCCAGCGCCCAGGTGTTCGCCAAACTGGCCGCCTACTGCGCCCAGGCCCCCGAGCGGATGAGCGCCTCGGCCACGGCGTCCCTGGTCGGCACGGCGGTGCACCTGGTCGTGCACATCGACACCGGCGAGGACGGGCGGCGCGTGGTCACCAGCGTCCGCGAAGTCGTCGGATCCGAGGGCGAGCAGGTCATCTCCAACGAGGTGTACGTCCGCGAGGTCGACGAACCCGCGGGGACCGTGGTGTGCGCTCCCGGCGGAGTGGTCGGCCAGCGCCTGGCCCGGGCCGGATACCCGGGACGGGGGTGGGCGTGATGACACCCCTGTGGAGCTGGGACACCGCCGCCCTGGCCGGTGCGGGCGTCCTGTGCGGGGCGGGCCTGGCCTGCGCCGCGTACGGGGCCAGCCTCGTCAACTGGCGTGAGACCGCCGCCGCGCCGCGCCTGCGCCGCTGGAGTGCGTTCGTGCGCCAGCGGCGGCTGTGGGTGTGCGCGGCCGGGGCCGCAGGAGCGGCGACCGCCGTCGTGCTGATCACGGGCTGGCCCGTCGCGGGCGTGCTCGCCGCTGCGGCCGGATGGTGGATGCCCGCCCTGCTCGGCCCCGACACCACCACCCGCACCGAAGCCGACCTCGCCGAGGCCCTCGCCTCGTGGGCCGAACAACTGCGCGACATGATCACCGGCGCCTCCGGTCTGCACCAGGCCATCGCCGCCACCGCACCCCTGGCCCCGGCCCGGATCCGCGACCAGGTCCACACACTCCAGGCCCGGCTGCGCGCCGGACAGCCCATGGAGCGGGCGGCCGGGGCGTTCGCCCACGAGGTCGACTGCGACCTGGGCGACCTGATCGCCCTCACCCTGACCACGGGCGCCTCCCCGCAGAGCGCGGCAGACGTGGCCGGGGCGCTGTCCCGCCTGGCCGAGGCGGCACGCGAACGCGCCACGACCGTGGCGCGGGTGTCGGCCTCCCGTGTCAGGGTGCGCTCCGCGGTGCGCATCATCGCCGCCGCCACCGCCCTCATGCTGCTGGGGATGGCGCTGTTCAACCCCGCCTTCCTGCAACCGCTGGGCACCTGGGCCGGGCAGAGCGTGCTCGCGCTCACCGGAGGGCTGTGGGCGGCCTCGTTCTGGTGGCTGGCACGTCTGGCCGCCCCGCCCAAGCCGCCGCGCCCCTTCCGCCCAGCCCCGCAGGAGAGTGTCCTGGTGGAAGGCGGTGCGCGATGAGCGTGCTCCTCATGGGCGCGGCCGGAAGCCTGGTGGGCGCCGGGGTAGGCGCCGCCGCCTACGCGCTGCGCCGCCCGACACTCCTCGAACGCCTCACCCCCCGCTCCGAACCCCGGCCCCGTCCCGCCGTGGAGGGCGGGTGGGCCCAGCGGGTCGGCCACCGCGCGGCACACCTGCTGGCCCGGGCGGGGATCCCGGGCCCGGCCATGTCCAGGACGCTGCTGGCCTCGGGCACACCGGTGCAGGCCTACCGGGCGGAGAAGGCCGCCGCCACCGGACTCGGGCTCCTCCTGGCCCCGGTCCTGCTCCTGGCGCTCGGTGCGATCCTGCCCGTGCCCGCGCTGGCGTGGCCGCTCGCGGTCCTGGTCGCGGCCGGGTGCTTCCTCGCCCCGGACCTGGCCGCCCACACGGCCGCCGCCGAGCAGCGCGCCGAACTGCGGGCGGCCACTTCCGCGCTGGCGGACCTGGTGGTGATGGGCCTGGCCTCGGGCGCGGGGACCACCAGCGCGGTCACCACCGCCCTGGAACAGGGGCACGGCCGGGCACCGGAACGGATCCGCCGGGCCGTCCACGTCGCTGCGCTGCGCCACCGGCCCGCCTGGGAAGGACTCGACACCCTCGCCCAGGAGAGCGGCGTGGACGAACTCGCCGAACTGGCCGCCTCGCTGAGTCTGGGCGGAGCCTCGGGGGCCCGCACCCGCACCTCCCTGACCGCGAAGGCCGCGTCGCTGCGCGCCCGCCGCCTAGCCGAAGCCGAGGCCGCCGCACACGCGGCCACCGAACGCATGGCCCTGCCCACCATGGGCTTGGTGGCCGGGTTCCTGGTGCTGATCTGCTATGTCGCCCTCACCCACGTGATGGCCGGTTTCTGAACAGGGAGGGTTTTTCGATGCAAGGGCTTCTTCGGCGTGCCCGCGGTCGTGTACACGCCCGGCTCACGCCGAAACACACCGTCACCTCCGACGCGGGCTCGGCGTCGGCGGAGTTCGTCCTGATCATCATGGTGGCGATCACCATCGCCACCGTGGTGGGGGCCATCCTCGTCCAGGAGTTCACCACCGCCGCCGAGTCCATCGACCTGGGGGTGAACCGGTGAGGACACCGCCAGGCCGCCGCCCGCACCGGGCGAGCCGCTGCGACCGGGGGAGCGCGGAGCCGCTCCTCATCCTGCCGTTGGTGTTCGTCATGGTCATCGCCGTGGTGCAGGTGGGGGTGTGGGCGCACGCCCAGCACCGCGCCCAGGCGATCGCCTCCCAGACGCTGGCGGCGGCCCGCGCCTTCGACGGTTCGACCGCCTCGGCCCACGATCGGGCCGAGCAGGCCCGCACCCAGTTGGGCGGCGGGGTGCTCCACAGGATGGAGGTCGACGTCGACCGCACCGCCGACCTGGCCCGGGTACGCGTACGCGGCCAGGCGGTGGGCCTGGTCCCGGGGACGGCGCTGCCGGTCTCCTCGGAGATGGCGGGCCCGGTCGAGAACCTCAACCCATGAGCACCCCGAAGCAGTACGCACGAGGACTCCCAAGGCGCCGGGGCGATCGCGGCAGCGCGTCGGTGGAGCTGGTCCTGCTCGCCCCCGTCCTGGTGCTGGCCCTGATGCTGATGGTGGCGGCGGGCCGCCAGGTCTCCGCCGCCCTGATCACCCGCGACGCAGCCTCCGCCGCCGCGCGCGCCGCCTCACTGCAGCGCGACGCGGCTTCCGCCCGCGCCCAGGCCCGGGCCACGGCCGAACGGGAACTGGCGGGCCGAGGGCTGGCCTGCGCCTCCTCCCACGCATCGGTGGACGCCACACGCTTCGGCGCCGGCGGGACCGTGTCGGTGGAGGTGGCGTGCACGGTCACCGTCATCGACCTGGGCGGGCTCGGCGGTCAGCACACCCTGCGCGCCAGCGCGTCCTCGCCCATCGACCCCTACAAGGGGCGGACACCATGAACCGACAGCACAGGCGAAACGGCGACGAGGGGCACGCGTCGGTGTTCCTGATCCTGCTCATGCCCGTCGTGATCATCGTCTTCGCGCTGGTCTGGGAGGCGGGCCAGATGCTCGCGGCCAAGTCCGAACTGCTGGCGACCGCGCACGAGGCGGCCCGGGCGGGCACCCACCAGATCGACGAGAGGCGCACGCTCGAACGCGGCGCCCCCGTGATGGACCCCGGCCGTGCACGGCGGGCCGCCGCCCGGTACCTGCACGACACGGGCGCCACCGGGACGGTCCAAGCGAGGGAGGGCCAGGTGGCGGTGGTGGCCCGCACCACCTACACACCCGCCCTGCTGCCGATCGGGCCCCGGGTGATCGAGGCCCGCGCCACCGCGAGCGCACTCCAACCCCCACCTGGGTGACCGGCCGGGGCCGTCGGGCCCGTGTCCTGGAACAGATCGCACGACAACGAAAAGGGGAGAGGTATGCCGCGCAGCGCGTGGTCCGTGGCGGGCGAGGTCGTGGTCTCGGTGCTTCTACTGGTCGGGCCGCCGTGGCTGGCCACCCGGTGGGAGTGGCCGCTGGGCGAGGACACCACGTGGGCGTGGTTCCTGCAGTACCTGCGTTCGGGCAGCGTCCCCGATGAGGTGGTGCTGGCGTTCTTCGTCGTGTTCCTGTGGGCGGTGTGGGCGGCCCACCTGCTGGTCGTGGCCATGGACGTGCTCGCGCTGGCGCGCGGGCTGGCGCCCCGGGTGGGGCTGGTCCGTTTGGTGTGGGTGCTGGTGGCCGGGGGCACGGTGGCGGCCTCGACCCAGACCACGGCCCTGGCCGCCCACGCGGACACACCGGCCGAAGCACCCGTCGCCCCCGAACCCGCCCAATCGAGCACGGACACCGCCCCGGACCGGGTGGAGGGCAGGGTCGACCGGGTCCTGCCGCTGGCGGGGTTCGCTTTCGACTCGGCCGAGCTCACCCCCGAGATGGCCCGGTCCCTGGAGCCGACCATCGGCCTGATCGCCGAGTTCGCCCGTCCCGGTGAGCCGGTGGTGGTGGCCGGGCACACCGACCCGGTCGGTGACCCCTTCTACAACCAGGGCCTGTCCGAGCGCCGTGCCCGAGCGGTGGCCGACCATATGGCCAAGCATGTGGAGGCCGGGGTGGAGATCCAGGTGGTTGGTCTGGGTTCGGCCCAGCCCCCTGCGCAGCCGCACGCCTCCTATGGTCAGTACCGGCGGGTGGAGATCTCCTACACCCTCCAGCGCCCCGCCGCTCCTGCTGCGGCTCCTGAGCGGTCGGCGGACTCCCAACCCGAAGCTTCCACCTCCTCCTCTGCTGCTTCCTCTGGGGAGGACGCTGGGGAAGCGGTCTCAGAAAGCGCGGGTACAGACATCGGTGCGGGGGAGGGCGCTGTGCTCGCTGTGGCCGGGGCCGGACTCGTGTCCGGGGCGGCGGGAGCGGCGGCCGGGTATACGGCCGGACGGCGACGGGCCCCGGCCGGGCGCAGGAGGCCCGGACCGGCAGCCGGTGCGGCCTTCGGGGCCGGTGCACCTTCGGTCGGGGTTGCCGTCGATGAAGCCGCTCCGGACCGGGAGGACCTGCTGCACCAGGATGGCGAAGGGGCCTCCCGTGGAGTCATCGACGAAGACGGCGCTCTGCTCGTCTCCGACATCGGCCGGGTGGACGCTTGCGGGGGCGTGGCGTTCACCGGGACCCACGCGGCGGGCGCGCTCGCCGCTGTGGTCGCCGGGCACGCCCCGGCTCCTGTGGTGGCCACCCGCACGGCCGCGGCCGCCCTGGTCGCGGAAGGTATCCCGCTGGGAGGTGTGCAGGTGGCCTCCGGCCTGGCGCAGGTGCGGGTCGCGGTGGAGGCAGAGCTGCTGTCCCTGGCCCGCCAACAGGACGAGCACGAGGGCGCCAGCGGCGACGTTTCCCCTTCCGCTGCGCCCGTGCTGGCCGTGGTGGAGGCGGGCGACCTCGATGCCGATCAGGGCCTGTCGGCGGCGCTCACCGGCACTCCCCGGGCGGTGCTGTGCGTGCTCGGCCAGAGCGGGGGTGTCGCGGTCACGGTGGACTGCTCGGACACCGACCGGGTGCGGGTCCGCGCCCACGGCGGGGGAGAGGCCACCGGCGGTGCTCTGCGGCTGTGGAGCCCGCTGCAGGAGCGGGAGGAACACGACGACGCCCCGGATGGGCAGGAGCCGCCAGCCGTCTTGGAGTACACCCCTGAAACTGAGGAGGAAACCGAGCCCCACCAGGAAGGCGAGCAAGAACAGCCCGCGACGTCTGAGGGCGCCGGAGAGGAACACCCTGAAGTCGACGACAGCCCCGAGACCTATCCGGAGCCAGGCCACGGGATCACCCCGGACACAGACGCGACAGACCACGGCGAGGAGGAGCAGCGCGCAGTGCTCGTGGGCACAGGAGGGCAACTGGGGGAGGCCGCTGAGGGCTGCAGGTCCACACCGCCCCTAGACACAGGAGAGCAGGGCCAGGTAGGGAGGGAACGGTCTTCGACGCCCCTATACCCGGAGGCCGGGGCCCCTGACGGGCCGAGGCTGCGGGTGAGGCTGTTCGTCCCCGAAGTGGAGCTCACCTGCGACGGCCAACCCGTGTACGGCCTCCGGTCGGTGGCACGCACCCTGCTGTCCTTCCTCGCACTCCGGCCCGAAGGAGCTGACACCGACCAGCTCACCCAGGTGTGCTTCGCTGACGCCGGACCAGCCAAGGCCACAAAGGACCGGCGCAACGCCGTGCAGAGCCTGCGTGCTGTACTGCGCCCCCTGCTGGATTCCTCCAAAGAACAGATCATCGTGCGTGAGAGTAACGGATACCGCCTGGACACTGACCTCTTCGAGGTTGACGTATGGAATTTTTCGAGGATGGTGTCAATCATTCGAAAGAAAGAGTCGGATCGAAACCTGGAGTGCGCAGAAGAACTCGTGTCGCTGCACACGGGAGTTCTTTTGGAGAGGCGTGAAGAGGAATGGGTGATTCGTGCAAGGGAGCGCTGTGTTCGAGAAGCTGTCGCTGCCTGTGTCCAACTCTCTGATGCCACCCGATCCGCAGCGGAAAAAGTTGCTTACTTGGAAAAGGCATTGTCATTTGACGAGTTTAATGAACCTCTATATCAGCGCCTGATGGTGGTGCATCGAGACAGCGGTCATCCGGAAGCAGCGAATCAGGTATACCGAACACTGAAGGAGAAACTCTCCTGCCTCGGTGAAAAAACCACGGCGGAGAGCCGGCGCATCTTCCAGACCTGCGTTGCTGCCGCAGGGGAGAGCGCTGCCGTGGCGCCGTAAGGACCGCCCGCTCCCCGAGTGAGCACTATTTGAGTCAGGGCCAACAGGTGGGCCATCGCGGGGGCCAACGGGTAGGTCTGCCCTGCGGCCCACCCCTCAACGGATATAATTGCAGGTCAGTGGCTACTCAAGTGGGCCATCGCGTGTCCAGACTTATACCCAGTGGGTAGTCCTCTTCACGTAGGGGGCGGGCGGCCCCTCCCTCTCCGGGGCGGGTCGGGCCCGCCCCGCCCCCTGCTCACCTCTCTTCACCCCCCTTCCCCCCACCCGCCCTCCCCTCCCACCACCAGCACCGAAAACACACCACACAAGGCACACCACACCCGTGGTGTGCCTTTTCTTTGATCACCCGTCTCGGTGCTCCCCATGGAAATAAAGATCGCCCGGGACGGCTCCGCGCATGCGCCCGGCCGGCCTCGCGCGCGCGTGGATCCTCTCCACGCGCGAAACGCGCCGAAAAAAATCTCCGGAACGAGTTGACAACCCCGCCCCGCCCAAGTTGCTATTGGGTCGTTCCCGGAACACGGCAACGGTTCCGGTGCGGGGCGGAACACGGTTTCGCGGCGCGAGTTGACAAACCCGCGCCACCCAAGGTCACATCGGGTCCCGACCGCGAACGGACACCGTTTGCGGGGTGCGCGGAAAAAGGTTCGCCGGACGAGTTGACAAACCCGGTTCGACCAAGTGAACCTCGGACCGCAAACGGGAAAGTCCCGAGAATGGAAGGGGGTTTATCAATGCGCACCATGCGCGCAATCGCCGTCATTTTCCGGCACGTACACGAACGGCCCCGGCCGCTCACCGAAGCCGAGCTGGCCCAACGCGACCGGGCCCGGCGCCTGCGCCGGGCGGCCACCGACTACGAGGAGGCCCTCGCCCGGGAACTCGCGGCACGGGGGCGGGCGGCACGCCTGTACCGCACCCAGGGCCCCAGCGACCAGGCGCGCCGGGCGGCCCGGGACCACACCCGCGCCCAGCGCCACCGCGAACAGGCGGAGAACGACCTGTTCCGGCTGCGCGCCCACCGCACCATGCCGACCACCTGAGAAGGGAGAACACCGATGAGGCGACACAAGCCCCACGAGTTCGGCGAGGACCTGATGTGCCCCGACTGCGGGGAGGAGGCCCGCCACATTCCGCCCCTGAACCAGCCCCCGGGCTGGGCCAGGCCCTGCCACAGCCACCGGGACGGCTCGGCGCTGTGCCCCGGCTGGCGCGAGGAGCCGGGGACGGGCCGGAGCGAGTTCGGGCCCCTGCGGCCGACCGTTTTCGTGCCCCTGGCGCAGGTCACCACGGCCTGACGCGACCGGCCCGGAGGGGGCAACCTCCAGGCCGACCGCACCAGAGACACCCGCGCCCACTCACTGCGATTGGAACCCGCCTTCGGGTGGGCGCGGGCCCGACACAGCACCCACGAAAGGGAGTGTGCCGTGCACACGAGTATGTACCACCGCGGAGCGATCCAGGTCACGAACGGCCACATCGCCCAACTGCGCATCGACGGCCCCGACCGGGCTCTGACCTGGCACGAGAACACCCGCGAGGTCGAGGTGGTCACCGCCAGCGAGGCCGCCAACCCGCGCCGGATGATCATCGCCACCAGCGCCGGGCTGGACGAGATCGCCGAGGCCTACGAAGACCACGAGCCCACCGACGGCGACCTCGCCGGTGACCTGGCCGACATCGCGGGGGACTGGCTGCACGCCTGGCCCGAGGTCCGCGCCATGAACCTCCAGGTCCACGACCTGCGCAGCTTCCTCGCCGACGCCGGGGTGTACCTGCACGGGGCGCCCGTGTGCGGCCCGCCCGGGGAGGGGCTGCCCTGGATGAGGGACCACTACCGCCTGGCCGGGGCCGCCCGGTTCGCCCAGGTCACGGTCACCTTCGCCTTCATCGAGCCCACCCGTATCCGTATCGCGGGCCCCGGTGACGGTACCCAGCCCCGGGGCGAGCTGTCCCTGCACGCGGGCGGGGTGTTCTCCCACACCTGCACCAGCCGCCTGATCGCCCGTACGGTCGCCGACGCCCTGCGCACCCACGGCTGACCCCGACACCTTCCCTCGGGGGCCGCCCCGCGAAGGGGGCGGGGCGGCCCCACCCGAACACCTATGTACGACGCGCGCCGAGCGCTGGGCCCGGCGCGCCCGAAGGAGACCACCATGCGTGAGCACATGACCACCTCCTGGGCGGGCGACTGGTTCGCCGACGCGGAGATCACCCCGAAGATGGTGCGCGCCCTGCACCGCATCGGCCCCGGCGGCGTCATCGTCGCCGACGCCCTGACCCGCCGGTTCCGCGTCATGCACTCGCGGCGCCTCGATGTGGCCGACGCCACCCGCTACATCGTCTACGGCCACGGCGACCTGCGCCAGGACCTCGCCGATTTCCCCTGCGACTACGGGGACCGGGACTGGGAGCATCTGGTGACGGCCATCGATGAGACCTCCCGCGACTGCCTCGACGACTGGCTCGACGAGGCCGCCCAGGTCCGCTCTACCGGGCAGCGGCTGCGCCAGGAGCTGCGGGCGCGCGGGTTCGACCCCGACGCCCGTACCGCCTTCCCCCTGGTCAACGGACGCCAGACCTACATCGACCACTACACCGACCGCACCAGCCCCCACATCACCGTGACCGTCAAGGCCCCTTGCGACCACGCCCCCGAGAGCCGGGTGCTGGTGCGGGTGTTCGACCGGGGCGGCCATGCCAGCGGGGCACCCTACCGGGTCGCCAACCCGCTCACGGCCGGGCCCGCCGCCCACCGGGTGCGCGAGCGGGTCGACGCCTACCTGCGCCGGGGCGCCCGGACCTGACCCCGGCGCCTTCCCCCGGGGGCCGCCCCACGACCAAGCGGGGCGGGGCGGCCCCACCCGAACACCCATGTACGACGCGCGTCGAGCGTGTGCCTCGGCGCGCCCCAACGAAGGGACACCTTGTGACCGGCTACCGCACCTTGCGTGAGCGTTTCGCTGACCAGGAGGTCACCCCCGGCATGCTCCGCCGCCTGCACCGGGCGGGCCCGGCGACCCTGATCACCGCAGGGCTGAACCAGAACACCATCGACCTCACCCGCGCCCGCTCCCTGGCGCCGGACAACCGCGCCACCGTCACCCTCTACGGGCACGGCGACCTCACCCACGACCTGGACTTCTACGACCACGACTGGAACGAGATCGCCGCCGCGTTGACCGAGCAGACCTGGGACTGCATCGATTCCTGGGCCCACCGGGCCATGCGTACCGGCGCCCTCATCCGCGCACTGCGCGGCGACATGGGCGTCTACGGCATGGACCTGCACCGCCGCCCGGTGTATGCGCGCACCGAGGCCAGCCTGACCACGGTCACCGACACCTACACCTTCCGAGCCGATCCGCGGATCACCTTCACCACCTGCGCGGTGCAGTACGTCTCCACGCGGGGCCGGGCCCTGCTGACCATGTACGACCGCGGCCGACCGGTCGGGGCCTGGTCCATGCCGTTGACCCCCGCCGCCCTGCACGACCCGGTCCGCCAGGCGCCGATGCGGGCCCGCGCCCACCTGGACCTGCGCCCCTGACCACACCCGCACCACCTCGGGGCCACTCCGCGGCCAAGCGGGGCGGGGCGGCCCAGCCACCGGAACACCCGTGTACTACGCGCGCCGAGCGTGTGCCCCGGCGCGCCCGAAAGAGGGGACACCCTGTGACCGAATACCACACCGTGCGTGAGGCCTTCACCGGCCAGCACCTGACCGGACCGCTCCTGCAGGAGCTGGCCCGCACCGGCCCCGGAGGGCTGATCACCGCCAACGCCGAGGCCGGCGAGTACCGCCTCTCCCACCACCGCTGGCTCCAGCCCACACCCTGCGAAACGATCGTCTACGGCTATGGCGACCTCCTCCACGACCTGGACTGGGCCAGCATGCTGCCGCACACCCGGGCCTGGACCGCCCTGGTCTCGGCCGCCGACCACGCCGCCCACGCCTGCCTGGAATGGGGCCCCTGGGACCCGGCCCGCCTCTACGAGCGACGGGGGCTGGAGCGCCTGCGCACCCTGATGGGCCAGAGCGCGTTCACGCTGATGCGCAGGCCCCTGTTCTGCGACACCGATGACCTGCTGCGCCTGCACGACACCTACCTGGACACCGAACACCCCGCCCTGCAGGTCACCATCGCCACCTCCTACCCCGACGCCGAGGCCTTCGACGCAGACGCCTTCACCTGGATCGCCGACCGGGGCGTGTTCGTCACCGGCTGGCGCACCCCGGCCCGCGAGCTGTGCCACCTGCCCCGGCGGGTGCGCGCCGTGATCGCCGCCCACCTGGCCTCTGGCACCTGACACCCCGGGGCCGCCCCGCGACCAAGCGGGGCGGGGCGGCCCCCACCACCGCGAACACCCGTATCACCGCGCGCCGAGCGTGTGCTTCGGCGCGCCCACATGAAGGGAACTGCTCACCATGACCACGACGACGACCGCTGCACCTGTGCGCCGCAGCTCCGCCCGTACCCGTGACCTCGTGTTGGCTGTTCTGGCCGAGGCGGCCGGGCCCGCGACCGTGACCGAGTTGGCCGAGGCTGCGGGGGTGGCCAGGTCCACCCTGGGCAAGCACCTGCCCGTTCTGGAGAAGGACGGGCTGGCGGTGCGTACCCCGGGCGGACGTGAGGGGCGGCGCCGTCTGCCCGACCGGTGGGAAGCCGCCCCCGCTTCCGGAACCACCTCCGCCCCCGAGGACGGGGAGGCGGTACAGGCCGAGCCCGAAGGCGAGGCGGCCACCTCGACCGGGGAGGGGCCGGAGGTGGACCAGCCCTCCGAGCCCTCCGACACCGAGACCGCGCCTGAGGGCGGGGACGCGGCACAGGCGGAGCCTGTTACCACCAGCGGTGGGGACACCTCCGCCGCTGAGGTGTCCGCAGAGGGCACCGGTATCGCATCGGCGGTAGCCCCGGCCCCGGCCAGGCCCGGCGCGGTTTCCCTGACCGGGGTCGCAGGACCGGAGGCGGGGGTGAACCCGGTGACCGGCAGCACCCGCCTGGCCCCCGGCCAGCTCAAGCTGATGGTGCGCGCCATCTTGGACTCCGACCCGGGCGAGGAGTTCACCGCCACCGCCATCAGCCACCTCCTGCAGGGCCGCTCCATCGGCGCGATCCAGAACAACCTCGCCCGCCTGGCCCGGGAGGGCCACGCCGTGCTCGCGTGCGAGCGGCCCCGCCGCTACCGCTCCACCCACGCCCCCGCCTGACCTGGCGATCCGCACCCGGGGGTGCGCGGCCCTGTGAGGCGTGTACCCCCGCCTTCCACCTACCCGAGGGAGTATCCACGTGTTGAACGGCATCTGGCCCTGGAACACCACCGCGTGTGTGGGCTGGGACTACGCCCTGGCCCTGACCGGGCTGTGTGTCACCCTGGCCCTGGTCGGGACGGTCAACCGCGCCCGCCGCCTGCTGCAGGACTACTACATCGACGGCCACTGGCCCGGCATGCTCCACCACAGCGAGCGCGGGCCGGGCACGGTGTGCGGGTGCGGCCACCACCTGGCTGTGCACGACAAGCGCACCGGCCGCTGCTGCCACGGCATCGGCCTGGACCGCCTCGCCCTGCTCCTGGCCCTGCCCTTGCCGACCCTGGTACGGGACATGCTCCAGGAGGCGGGCTGTTCCTGCCGCCGCGAGGTGCACCGCCCCTGACAGTTCGCCCGGTGCGGGTGAGGGCCGCCGCCCCGCACCAGACCCCGGGTCCGGGGTCTGGTGCGGGACGACGTCCTTCACCCCCTCTTTCGCTCCTGCGCGTTTTCGAGGGGGTTTTCTTACGGGCCGGTGTCGCATCCGCAGGTGGGGAGGGCTTCTTAGGGGGGTGTCAGGGCGAGAAGGAGAGACTGGAGGGCACCTGATGACACAGGGTTATGACACCCCCAAGGGCAGGCCGCCGCTGGCGGTGTGGCCGTGCGCACCCCACCCCCACCACCCCGGTACCCGGGCGGGTGTGGGGGAGGTGGCCATCCCCGACCGTTTGGCGTCCCGGTTGGTGGCCGAGTACACCCGCCCGGGGGAGGCGGTCGCGGACCTGACCGGCACCGGGGGCCGCCTCGCGGAGCTGGCCTGCGAGCAGGACCGCACCAGTGAGGCGGCCTCGCGCGCCGCGTACGACCAGGGCGAGCAGGTGACGGTGTTCGGTGCCGGGTGGGCGCATCTGACGGTGACGGTGCTGCCCGCGCTGGAGCAGGAGTGGCGGGGCCGGGAGCGGCGCACCTGGGCGCGGGTGGCCTTCGCGGCGCTGCTCACCCGCCCGGGCGGGATCGTCGCGGTGATCACTCCGGTCGCGCACCTGCCGCGGGGCGCTGTGGTGGACCCGGCGCCGGGGGTGGTGCGTGCGGCGGAGTGCGCGGGGCTGGTGTATGTGCAGCACGTGATCGCGTTGACCGTGCCGGTGTGCGAGGAGGGGCTGGGCGGCCCGGTCCTCGCCTGGGACGAAGACCCCGACCTCGACCTCGGTCCGGACGGTGGGGAGGTGGAGGAGGCTTTGCCGGTCTCGGCCGCGCGGGCGGCGGCCACCATCACCTCGCCCGCGCACCTGAACGTGTCGGTGTTCCGCCTTCCGGGGCGGGGATACCGCTCCCGCCCGGAGCGCGGTGCGGTGGAGGTGGTCGCATGAGCCGCGACTGTGCCGACAACGGCTGCCCCCGTCCCGGCAACGGCTCCGGCCGCCCCTGCTGCGGTGGCGACGGCCCTTGCGATGGTCACCCCGAACAGCAGCCGCAGCCGCAGCCGCAGCCGCAGCCGCAGCCGCTGTCGCCTGCTTCTGCGGGGTGGTCGGTGTGGGCCACGGGTCAGCAGCAGGCCGCCCGCCAGCGCGGGGAGCGTTACTCGCGCCTGTCGGTGGAGCACCCCGCGAAGATGCTGCCCGCGATCGCCCGCCACGCCATCGCCGCCTACACCCGGCCCGGGGACCTGGTGTTGGATCCGATGTGCGGGATCGGTACCACCCTCGTCGAGGCGCTCCATGTGGGGCGGGACGCGGTGGGCATCGAGTTGGAGCCCAAGTGGGCCTGCACCGCCCGCTACAACCTGGAAGCGGCCGCCTGCTCCGGGGCGCCCGGCCACGGCACGGTGCACACCGGCGATGGCGCGGAGGTGGCCACCGGCCTGGCGGCTTCGCTGGCGGGGCGGGTGCGTCTGGTGCTGACCTCGCCGCCCTACGGGTCGATGACCCACGGGCAGGTGCGCTCGCGGCGCGATGGTGCGGAGGCGGTGGAGAAGTACGCCCACACCTACACCCGCAGCCGCCGGAGCCGACCCGCGGGTGCGGCGGTGAATCTGGCCTACCAGCGGCCCGAGGTCCTGTTGGCTTCCTTCGCGCGGATCCTGGCGGCGTGCCGCCCGTTGCTGGCGCCGGGCGGGGTGGTCGTGGTGACGGCCCGACCCTTCCGCAGCCAGGGGCGTCTGGTGGATTTCCCGGGGCAGGTGGCGGAGGCGGGCCGGCGGGCGGGGCTGGTGCAGGTGGACCGGTGCGCGGCTCTGCTGTGTGCGCTGCGTGAGGGGGAGCGGGGGCAGGTGGTGGCGCGGTCCTCGTTCTTCCAGATGGTGGAGACCCGCCGCCTGCGCCGGGCGGGGATCCCGGTGCATGTGGTCCAGCACGAGGACGCGCTGGTGTTCACCGACCCGGCCCAGATGGCACAGGACAAGGGAGCTGCGGCATGAGCTGGACCTTCGACGGCCCCAGGGGCGAGGGGCACGAGGACATGGACCACGACGACACGACCAGTGAGGGCCGCGACCAGGACAGCGGCGGGCGCGGCGGCGGGCTCGTGCTGCCCGCCGACATCGCGGGCTTCAGCGATGCGGCGTCGGGGCGGCGGCGCCGCCAGGTCATCGCGGACCTGCGGGAGCTGGCCGACTTCCTGGGCGCGCACCCGCACCTTCCGGTGAGCCCGCACACGAGTGTGGACGTGGCCTACTTCCCGCGGGCGGGGGGTGACGCGGCGGCGTTCGCGGAGGTCTCACGCGCCGGGGCGCTGCTGGGGTCGATGCCGGTGTGGGAGGGCGAGCACCTGGTGGTGGGGCACGCGCGCGGTGCGGCGCGCTACCGGGTGGTGGCGATCCCTGAGCGGGTGCGGGCCCGGTATCGGGCGTGGCTGGCCTGCACCGGCCACATCCGCCCCGACTGAGACCGGCACCCGGGCGTGCCGCAGGGCAGGGGGGTCTCCTGCGGCACGGGACAGCGGGGCCGGTGCGGGCCGTTCAGCGCCCGCACCGGCCCCCCGACCCCCGCCCGGCCCGGGGGACCGGGCCGGGCGGCTTTCAGGGGCCCACGGGCCGTCTGGGGCCGTTTGGCGGCCCTGACCAGCAATAACGGCATACCGGTCTGAATAGGGCCGGGTGGAACAGGGGGAGCGTGGATCCGCTGGTGTGGGTATCGAATCCGCTTGCACTTCTCGTCGAGGTCGAGCGTGGATGCGTGGTGCCCCGCACCGCGCGGGGCCGCGCACCGCATCCGCGCAGCTCAACCACAGTGGGGAGGTGGGGCCGGTGAAGAAGAGGACCCCGGTCACGTTGGGCGAGGTGGCTTCGCTGCCGCTGGTGCTGGACCCGGTCACGGCCGGGCGGATGCTCGGCCTGGGCCGCACCACCACCTACCGGCTCCTGCGGGAGGGCTCCTTTCCGGTGCCCGCCCGCCGTGCGGGCCGGGTGTGGGTGGTGCCCACCGCCGGGGTACTCGCCCACCTGGGTATCGATCCCTTCGCTCTCCACCAGGGCAGGTGTGGGTGCGGTGCGCGCACAGGCCAGAAGGAAACGGAGTCGTAGATGGCTTCCCATGACGGATCGGTGTTCAAACGCTGTGGATGCCGCCACCCCGACACCGGCAAACCCCTGGGGGCGCGCTGCCCCCACCTCAAACGCAAAGGCGGCGGCTGGAACCCCGCCCACGGCGCGTGGGCGTTCCAGTACGAACTGCCCCGCACCTCTGGGGGCGGGCGCCGCCAGGCCCGCCGGGTCGGCCTGGCCGCCCGCAGCGAGGCCACCGACGGGCTGGAGCGCGTCAAGAACCTCCTCGACCTGGCCTCGGGCGAGGAGGACATCGAAGTCCAGGTGGCCGACCTGATCCAGGCCGCTCTGGCGGCCCGCCGCCCCCTTCCTGATGCGGAGGAGGTGCGCAGGCGCATCACCGCGGGCGTGGACGTACGCACCCGCGTGCCCACCGTTGCCGAGTGGCTCACCGAGTGGCTTCAGGGCAAACCCGACCTGGCCCCCGGGACCCGCGCCTCCTACGCCGGACACATCCGCAAGTACCTCATCCCGCACCTGGGCCGCATCCGGCTGGACCGGCTCCAGGCCCGCCATGTGGAGGCGATGTTCACCGCCATCGAGGAGGCCAACGCCCACATCCTGGAGTGCCGCGAGGCCCACGACCCCCAGGTGCAGGCGTCGGTGCGGGGGCGGCGGGTGATCTCGCTACCGACCAAGCACCGTATCCGCGCCACGCTGCGCAGCGCCCTGTCGGAGGCGGTGCGCCGCCCCGACCTGCCCGTGACCGTGAACATCGCCTCGCACGTGCGGTTGCCGTCGTGCCCGCGCACCCGGCCGGTGGTGTGGACCCCCGACCGGGTGCGCCGCTGGAAGGAGGAGGGCACGGTGCCGGGGGAGGTGATGGTGTGGACACCCGCCCAGACCCGCACCTTCCTCACCCACGCCCGCAGGTACCGGCTGTTGTTCCCGATGCTGCACCTGATCGCCGTCAAGGGGCTCCGCAGGGGTGAAGCAGTGGGCCTGCCGTGGTGCAACACCCGCCTGACCGACGGGCAGATCGACATCCGCACCCAGGTGGTGCAGTTGGCCTGGGAGACCCACACCTCCACGCCCAAGAGCGCGGCCGGACAGCGCACCATCACCCTGGACACCGACACCGTCCAGGTGCTCCGGGCGTGGAAGCGGTTCCAGAACGAGGCCCGCCTCCACGCCGGGCCAAACTGGCCCGACACGGGCCTGGTCTTCACCCGTGAAGACGGGTCGGGGTGGCATCCGGCGCAGGTCAGCGACTGGTTCTGCCGGATCGCCCGCGTGGCGGGGCTGCCGCCGATCACGCTGCACGGGCTGCGTCATGGTGCGGCGTCGATGGCGCTGGCGGCGGGCACGGACGTGAAGGTGGTCTCCACCGAACTCGGGCACGCCACGACGCATTTCACCCAGGACACCTACCAGACGGTGTTCCCCGAGGTGGCCAGGGCGGCGGCGGAGGCCACCGCGTCGCTGCTGCGCGGC
Source organism: Nocardiopsis sp. LOL_012 (assembly GCF_048060475.1). Lineage (NCBI taxonomy): Bacteria > Bacillati > Actinomycetota > Actinomycetes > Streptosporangiales > Nocardiopsidaceae > Nocardiopsis > Nocardiopsis sp. LOL_012. The sequence goes on from NZ_JBHMIV010000046.1 coordinate 37,369, forward strand.
ACACCGGCCCGGAACACCGCACCGGTGGGATAGGCCCGTACGGGCGAGCACACCGGGAGCGACAAGGGCGCTCCGGCCCCGGGCCGCGCGGGGGGATCACCCGCGCTGGCCTGGGGTTTCCCCATGCCCGAGGGTGCTATCCGATCGGATCAAAGGTCTCCTGGCGTTTGTCAGGGAGCAGAAGCCTGTGGCTATGGAGGGAGTAGGACTGTGTCAGCTAACCGTGGTCTTTGTCGGTGTCTTCCCAGCTCTGCAGCAGCCCCAATGCCTCGAGCACGCCCTTGGCCCGGGTGATGTTGTCGGGGCTGCCGCGCAGGCGCGCGAGAGCTGAGGCGGTGCCGGGTTTGTGCGGCGTTGTGGTGGACGGGGATGAAAAGTGGCTGGCGGGGACCACGTTGCGCAGGGCATGGCTGTCATCTCCGATGAACAGGCCGATGCGGTTCCATTCGTCGAGACCGTGGGTGCGCGCGGCTTGGACGGCCATGAGGGCGGCGTATTCGATGGTCCGGCCTCCGGTGAGCATCCCGTAGAGGTAGCGGGCGAACGCGATGACGGCACGGTCGGAGACGGTGCCGTTGATGCCGATCGTGCAGGGCAGGGCCTTCGCGGCCTGCTCGGCCAGTTTCGCGGACCAGCAGGCGTTGAACACCACCAGCATCGGCGGGGGATCCAGAGCGGCCAGCAGTCCGCAGAGCCCGTCGCTGTCAGCGGGGGCGCTGCCTCCGTCCGGAGTGCGGATACGGAGAGTGCCGTCGTCGTACCCGTGTCCGGAGAAGTGCACGAGCGTGGGGCGGAAGGCATCGAGTTCGAAGAGGAGGTCGCCCCACTGCAGGGAGGGCGCGTCCTCGACAGTGAACGCTGCGCCGTACCGCCCCCGGCCGACCGCGTCGCGGATGAGCCGCTTCTCCTCCCCGAAGTCCACCGTGCCCGGGCCCAGGCGGGCAGCGCATTCGAGGAGGAGCAACCGGCTCATCGGGGGGCTGTGCTGGAGAGGGCCGTCAACAGTTTCACCAGCCGGACGGCTTGTGCGGGGTGGGCAGTGATGGTTTCGGTGACCACGGCGATGGCGCGCTCGCGGGCGGTGGCGTCAGCCTCGTGCGCGGCAGCACGAAGAGCGTCGATGAGCTCTTCGCTGTCGTCGGTGTCGCCCAGGGCTCGGGACAGGGCCAGGTAGAGCAACGCGGTCAGCGTGTCCCCGTGGACAGAGCCCGCCAGGATCGCGGCAGCGTTCAGGTAATCGGTATCCCCTTCGGGCAGTGCCGCTTCTGCCTGCTCGCGGGCGAGGCCCGCGTCGCGAATGAGCCGGTACGCCTCTTGGACCGACCGTGCGCGGGCGATGGTGAGGATCGCGGTGTGCACGGCGATCGTGGCCGAACCCTCCTGCCCTTGCTTGTCCTGCTCGGTGAGGAGTGTCAGGGCTTCGGGGCGTAGGAGGAGGTCGGCGTGGGTGGTCAGGTACTGCTCGGATGCCTCCCAGTCGGGGGTGGCGAGCCACTGGGGCAGGTGTTCACCGAGGACGAGCGGGAGGTAGGCGTTCTCGGTCCCCCTCTCCTGCGCCAGGTCTAGGATCTGCAGGTGTAGGCCAACCTGGCGTGAGGTGGTGGCCAGCTCCCGCAGCTGCTCCCGCATGATCGGTGCGTGGAGGGCGTCCTGGTGCTGTTCCAGGTGCGCTTGCGAGTCGCTCCAGGTGGGGGTGGCGAGCCAGGAGCGGGCCGCTGCTTCTACCTGGTCGGTGATGCCCATCCAGAGGGGGGCTTGCCCGTGGTGGGCCTCGGCCGCGGGGCGCAGCGGTCCGCGGAGAAGCTGGCGTGCCTGCACGACGGCTGGGGTCAGTGTCTCTTCCGATACGAGGGAGACGAGCTCCTTCATGCCGGTGTCCTAATCGTCACGGGTCAGACAGAAACGGGCTTTGCCCAAGCGCAGGAAGTGGCCCCAGGCGGGTGTGGCGGAGAACTGCTGGATCGCGGCGTCGTAGGCGGCCAGGGCTTCCTCGCGCCGCCCCACCTCGGCCAGGCGGATGGCGAGGTTGTTCAGTGCCGTGGCCAGGTTGGGGAGGTAGGCGGCGGGGGCTTGGTCGGCCAGGGTGCGGCGGATGGTGACGGCTTCGTGTGCGGGGGCGAGGGCTTCCTCGCGCCGCCCCACCTCGGCCAGGC
>NZ_JBHMIV010000047.1:0-34591 GCF_048060475.1 Nocardiopsis sp. LOL_012
CGGCCACGGCGGGGTTCGGTCCGGTCTACGAGGGGCTGCACGCCACCGACGAGCGGGTGCGTATCGACAGTGTCCCCCTCGTCCAGGCGGTGTACGACCGGGCGGTGCGCACCCTCATGGCCTGAGCGCTGGAGCGGGAAGACACAGCGGCCTGGAAGGCTCATCCACCCACAGCCGGGTGCCTTCTTCGTCCACGGTCACGCCCAGACGCCCCCTGTCCGGTCGGCCGAACTGCTCCCACACCTGCCACGCCTGGCCGATCTGCGCCCACAGGTCCCGCGGACCGGCGTGCTCGGTCTCGTAGAGCCCCCCAAAGGGGGTGTACTCGGCGAGCGCCCACGACCCATCGGGTGTGGCAACGTACACGGTGGCCTCGCCCGCCCATTCCGGGCGGTCCTGTGCGGCCTCGTACACCGCGTACCGAACGTCGGGCACCAGGTGGCCGAGGGTGAGTTGCCACCCCTGGTGCCGGTAAGCCACCAACCGGGGATTGACAGCCGTGTGGCCGGTGCTCTTGCCCGGGGCGTCTTCGTCCACCAGGTCCCGTACACGGCGCGGGTCGGGGCGCTGGGACCTGAGCACCATGAACGGGGCGTCGCCCACGATCCGGCCGTGCGCGGCGCCGTCCTCGCCGACCGTGAGCCGCACCAGCACCCCCGGTTGGTTGCCGACCTCCCACGGGGTGACGACCACACCGCCGGGATGCACCTGGCTCACCCACGAGTAGGGGATGCTCTGGCGGGCCGCCACCGTCGCGAGAACCCGGTGGAACATCCCCGCCTTGCGCTCAAGGAGGGCGGCCCCGTCCTGGTCCAGCACGGTCGGCCGGTAACCCGCATCGGCGAGGTTGGCGACAGCGGTCGCCGCCAGCGCGGGGTCGACCTCGGTTGAGACCACCGCGCTGTCGGAGAGGGCGTGGCAGAGCAGGGCGGTGTTGTAACCGCTCCCAGTCCCGATCTCCAGGACGCGTTGCCCCTCGGTGGCGTCGAGGTGCTGGAGCATGTCCACGACCAGTGACGGCTGGCTGATACTGGAGGTCGGTGTGCGGCCCCGCCCCTCGCTCCCGGTGGGGTTGCCGTCGTCGACCTGGGTGGCGAGTGCGTAGTCGCCCGACACCCATTCCGCCCAGCGGGGGTCGGCGGAGGTGACGGGGCATTCCCAACCGGGGTGCGCCGGGTCGGGGCCGTACAGCACAGGGGGGATGAACCGGGCCCGGTCAGTGGCCAGGACCGCTCGATGCCATCGAGGATCGGTGAACACCCCTCGGGAGGCGAGGAGGCGGGCGAGCGCTCGGCCGGGCGCGTCGGTGCCCATCAGGTGGGCCTCTGCCCGTCCTGGGACGGGGAGGGGAACCCTTCGTTTCCGTGTTCGTTGGGACGGTCACCGTCGGTGCCGCCAGACCCCCCAGAGCCGCTATCGGTGGGTTTGTCTGGGTTGTCGTGCCTGCCCACGGGGATCTCCTACTGCTAGGGGGCCGCTGCCACCAGTGACGGTAACCCGGAAAGCACATGCTGTCACCACCATGTGGGTACGCACCTCAACCGGAACAGGCATACCCCCGGCGGCGTGGGCGACGGCCCGGTCATGGCTGTGCGTGCGCCGGCCTTGGAGAAGCCCAGCGGCCGTACCGCTTCCAGTGCCCACCTGTTTCTTTCCCCTAGAGCACCTGGACCGGGTGCTGCACGTGCTCTCCTCACCGGGCTGAGGGCTTCTCGGCGGTGCTGGACCTGCGCACGGCCGGTGTGGACACGCGCACCACGGCCGCCTCCCTTGAAGGGGACAGTTCTTCCTGGCACATGGACTTCATCTACCAGTTCGAGTTCCCCCATGTGCGCTGAGAACCCGTGAGGAGGCGGGCCGCTGTCTGGCCGTACACCTGCAACTCGGACCACGGGGCCGAGCGGTTCGAGGCCGCGTGATCAGCGCCAGGCCCCTGGCAGCGGAAGGCGGCGCCCGGGAGATCTCGTGTAGTCGTTCATCCGCTGCTGCCCGCCGTGGGAAGGGGCGCTGCCGGTCGTTCCTCGAAGCCGGGCCCCAAGGCCGACGTCGGCAGCGCCCCTCGCCGTCAGGCGACTGCGGGCATCAGGCGTGGCTGCCCCACCAGGAATCGCCCGACAGCGCCTCCAGCTCTTCCTCCTCCTGCACCGACAGGCCCAGGACGAAGGCGTCCCACAGGCGCAGCTCGGCGAGCTCGTCCCCCTCGGCGGGTTCGATGCGCGCTCTCTGCCCGCTCGCCAGGGTAAGGACCACCGCGTCGCCGTCCACCCCGGCCCGGCTCCAGGACAGCGCACGGCGCCGGCACAGGTTGAGGTTGTAGACCCGGGTGCCCGTGGCGGGGTCGATTCCGCCGGAGTGGATGGGGCGCACCCAGACCAGGCGTTCCTGCTCCTGGTCGATGCGGGCGTGCCGGGCCAGGGGCGCGCGGAACACCTCCCGCCCGTCCGTCTGGACGACGACGAGCTGGGCGCCCGCGTCGGTTTCGTCGCCGCTGGGGCTGTGCGCTCCGCTCAACAGGGACTCCAGCCGCTGGTTCCAGTGCACGGTAGGACCGCCTTTCTATGCGACCACGACGTCGTCGATGTTCTTGCCGCCCATCTGGGTGACGCCCTTCTTGTGCAGGACGGAGAGCACGTTGGCGCGCTCGGCCGCGTCCTGGCAGATGATCCTGCTCGGTGCGTGTTCGCCGAGCAGGTCCAGGCCGTGTTTGACCATCACCTCGTTGCTCACGCCGGAGAACGCGGCGATCTTCTCGGGGTCCTTGGTCATGCCCGACGCGGAGTGCAGGTGGTGGGCGGGGTTGACCGCTCCGAAGTGGTCGGAGGGGTATCCGTAGACGCTGGTGTTGTTGAGCACCTTCAGGGGCTGGTCCCACACCAGCTTGGGCCCCTTGGAGACCGTGCTTTTGCGCACGCGCATGAACACGCTGGACGCGCCGCCGGTGTACTTGTCCTGCTGTTCGCTGATGCCCAGCCCGGTGGAGATGCCCATAGTGGCCCGGCGTTCGGTGGAAGCCAGCACACCGGTGGCGATGATGTCGGCCAGGTTCTTGCCGTGGACCTTGTGGACCAGGGACTTGCCCTTCCACGCCTGGTCCAGGGCCGCCTGCTGGTTGCCCAGGTCGAACCGCCCCCAGGTGAGCCAGCCGCCCGCGGGCCTGGGGACTGGGTCATAGCCCTGGCTGGCGGCCAGTTCCGCGCCGTCGGCGAAGCCCGTGGAGGCGGCGACGGCTTCGCGGACCAGGCGCACCTTCTTGGGCAGACAGGCCGCGGCGGCCTCGATCTGCCACTGCTTGGCGAGAGCGGACAGGCCCTGGGCGTCCAGACCCACCGCCTGGTGGGCATTGTGGTGGAAGAGCTCCTGCAGCTGCAGCTCCTCCATCTGGTCGGCCTGGGCCAGCGCCGCCTTGACTGCGGGCTTGCCAGCCAGGCCCTGGGCGTCGATGTTGTTGGCCAGGTAGGTCCACTCGGCCTCCCGGGGGGACATGCCGCGGTTGACCAGGTGCAGTGCGCCCAGGCGTTTGACGAGGTCCTGGCCGTGGCCCGCGCCTTGGGGTGCGTGGACCTCCAACTGCCCGCGCAGGCTGTACTCGCTGCTGCCCTTGGCGTTGGCGGCGTAGGGGCGGTAGAGGGCGGTGTAGCCGTCGCCGAGGTCGATCCGGTACTCCTTGCCCGCGGCCTTGGAGCGCGAGGTGCCGTCCCAGCTGGTGGTGCCGGTGGCGGTGTCGATGTCGGCGTTGATGCGGCTGGCGTCGCGGACCGTGGCCGCCAGCAGCCCCTGGGCGTCCTCGGCGGGGGCGGGCATCATCTTGGTGACGGTGGCCAGGCCGGTGTGCTGGTAGGGGTCGATCTTGGGGACCTTGCCGCCCTGGTCGTAGGGGAGCGTCCCGGCGTTGTCGATGCGGTGCTGCATGCCCTCCAGCCAGTTCTTGTAGACGCCGGCCATCACGAGTTCGTCGGTGGTGGCGTCGGGGTTGTCCAGCACCCCCTGGACCGCGTCGCGGGCGTTGGCCAGGTAGTCGAGTGTGTGCGAGGGGACGGGGTCGCCCTTCTTCAGCCGGTGGTTGATGGAGACCGCCGTCTTGGCGCACAGCTCGTAGAGCTGCTGGTCCTCGTCGACGGGGAGACGGCCGTTGACCTCCTCCTGCACCTGCACGGGGACGAGTTTCTCCTCGGACAGGGCCAGCGCCTCCATCAGCTTGGCCTCGGCGTCCTCGTTCACGGTGGCCAGCAGCACCTCGCGGGGGCCGCCGGTGCCGTCGGGGTCGCTGTAGGAGACCAGGGTGGCGGCCGAGTCCTGCAGGTCCGCGCCGCCCACCAGGACGGGCACCCCGGCGGCCGCGCCTTCGGGTGGCGTGTCGGGGATGGGCAGGGCCGTCTCCGGTGCGGGCGAGACGTCTGGGGACGTCTGGGGGACGTCCTCGGGCTCCGGTTCGGGCCCGGCGTCCCCCGAGACGTCCCCCGCCGGGGCGTCCGCCTCCGGGACATCCGTCTCCGCCTCGGCCTCGCTCTCGCCCCCCTGCGGGGGCGGCTCAGGTGTGAGGAGCTCGGTGATGTCCTCGCCCCACGCGGCCTGGCCCGGCTCGACCTCGATCTCCTCGGCGGCGAGCGGATAGGTGGGGGCGGTCTCGTAGGTGCTGTGGCTGGTCTTTCCGGAGCTGCCCATGTCAGGCCCCGTAGGTGAGCACGTCGGCGCCGGGCAGCTTCAGTTCCTTGGTGAAGAAGTCGGTGAACGTCTTGCGCAGCGTGTTCTTGCGCTCGCAGGCGTGGGAGAGGAACGCTTCGGCGACCTGCGCGGTGCTGACCTTGGTTTCGGGGATCTTGTGCTGGGCCGCCGCACGCGCACGCATGCGCGGCACCCAGCCGATGTCGGGGTTCTTCGCCCCCTGGTGGGCGGTGGTGTGCAGCATGGCCCTCCACTGGCTGTCGGGGATGGACTCGATCTGTTTGATCACGGGGTGGGCCACGGCCGGTTTGATCTTCACGCCCGGCGCGAGGCCGCCCTTGGCAGCGGCCCGGTAGGCCTGCTGGTGGGCCGGGCGCGGCGAGCCGAACACGGCGTTGGGGTGGTAGTCCAGGCTCAGCGTGTCGGCTCCGTAGTGTTTGAAGGCCTGTCCGGCGTCGATGGGCACCAGCCCGCCGGAGGCCGTCTTGAGGAAGTTGCCGGGGTGGGCGTCGTGGTCGCCCATGACCCACTGGGCCACGTGGGTGCGCACCAGGTGGTCCACGTCCGACTGCGTCCAGCCCGCCGGATCCGGCGACAGCGGTGAGGCGCCCTGGACCATGGGCTGGACGGCGCCCTTGTGGGAGCCGACCCTGGCGGTGTAGACGGGCACGGCGTTGACGCCCGCGGTGTGGAAGACCTGGGAGGCGGCGGCTTCGGCGGCGGCGCGCGCTCCGCCGGTCTTCTTGTCGGGTTTGAACAGCCACTGGCCGCCATCGGGTCCGGTGTGCAGGCTCTTGGAGTGCACCCCGCCCAACCCCTTGGCGCTCTGCCCCGCGCCGAAGTCGTGGCCGGCAACGACCTTGGCGTCCAGGGGCTGGGGGACGTCGACGGCCGCCGCGCTGTAGTGCTGCAGCGCGGCCATGAGTGTGGCGTGCTGCCCGCCGAAGCCGGTCTTGGACACCGCTGGGGCGGTCTTGGCCGACAGTGCGGCGGAGGGCGTGGGGGCGCTCTTGGGTGTGGGGGCGGCCTTGGCTCCGGGGCTGGTGGGGGCGGGTGCGCCCGCGCCCTTGCCCCACGACTGGGCGATGTAGTTCTTGGCCTGGGTCTTGGTCGCCGACGCCGCACCCTCCATCCCCAGCTGCTCGGCGGCCTGGAGCAGGGTCGCCTTGTCCTGGCCCACCGCCCAGTCCTTGAACTTCTTGGCCAGGTCGTCGGGGGCCAGGGGCTTGCCGTGCACATCGATCTGCGAGATCTGCTTGAGCAGGCCGGCGGTGTCGGAGGTGTGCAGGACCCAGGAGGAGACGTCCTTCTTGGCCGCGAAGTACTTCTGCGCCGCGGTGGCCATCTCGACGACGTCGGTGGGCCCGGATGCGCCGGTGACGAGCACGGCCATCTTCCCCTCATCGGTGAAGGAAACGGATCCCGCGAGCGTGTCGTGCCAGGTCTTGGCCTGCGCGAACTGGGCGATGCGGGTGTCGGCGACCTGGGCGATGTCCTCCTTCTCCGACGCGGGGACCGAGGCGCGCGTCATCTGCAGGGCCGCGATGCCCGAGAGGACCTGGCACTGCTCGGCGGTGATGTCGCCGCGCTTTTGGGCCGCCTCCAACGCCAGAGCGCACTCGGGGCCATAAGGCGCTACGCACCCCAGGGCCTCGTCGACCTTGAGCGTGGCCTGGGCCTTGGAGCCGCTCAGCGACGCGGTGTCGGTGCCGGGGACCGAGGCGGTGACGAGCTTGTTCTCGGCGTCGACCAGCTGGGCCAGCGCCCCGGCCCTCTGCGCTGTGGGCAGGGAGGGGAAGGCCTCGGCCTGCTGGGCCAGGGTGGCCGACAGGGCCTCGTACTGCTCCTGGGTCACCGACCAGGCTCCGATGCCGTACCCGGTGTGGTCCACGTCCGCCAGCGTCTTACCGGCCACGCTCTGGCCCGCGCACAGCTGAGTGAACCGCTCCTGGGCCTTGGCCTGGATCTTCTTCTTCGACGGGATGTCGGAGTCGTAGTTGGGGTCCAACCAGTGGACCAGGGCGTGGTTCTTACCCGGCTCCTGGTTGAGCCCCACCAGCTCCGGATACGAAAACCCCTCGTTCGCTGCGATCTTCTGAAGCTGTCCCTCGCCCAGCGCGGCCAGAGCCGCCACGGTGGCCTGGGCCTTGAGCTGGCTCAGCTCCTCGCCGTCCGAGTGCGCGAGTCCGTTCATATAGGACTGGAACAGGTGGTAGTCGGCTTTCGCGGACGTGTCCTTCAGTGCCTGGTACCACGCCAGTTCCTCGTCACCGCTCAACGGATTCGCCAACGCGTAGAAGAAGGTCCCCTTCTCCAGGAGCTTGATCGCGTCGAAAAGCTCGTTGAACTTCTCCAGGTGCTCGGCGGCGGACGGGTTCAGCCCCTCGGGCGCGCCGAGCCCGTCGGTCTGCTCGGCGAGCAGGTCCACGATCTGGTCGGCCTGCGGCCCCAGGTCCGAGACCGCCTCTTCGTGCACGGTCGGCGCGGTCTCGTACAGCGCGTGGCTCTGCGATCCTCCCGAACCCATCAGCGCCCCTCCCCCGCCGCCAGGTCCACCAGGACCCGGTCCAGGTGCCCCTCGACCAGGTGGGACAGCGAAGGCGCCTCGGGCACCTGCTCTTCTTCAACCAGGTGTGTGGTGCCGTCCTGGGCCGCCCAGTGCTCCAGCAGCTCGGGGGTGGGCGGGCCCGTGGCGCGCAGGCGCTCGCGCCAGGGCCAGGCCCGCCCCTGCCGGTCGGGCACCCAGGACACGTACGAGCGCGGGTGCGGCCCGCCCTCTTCGACGCCGAGCACGCCGACCGGGTCGGCGGGCATCCCCAGGCGGGGCGACCACACGAGCAGGACGAACAGCCGCCGCAGCGGCACGGCGGGGGCGGTCACGGGTGCACCTCCGAGGTTCGGGGCATCAGGGACGCGAAGTAGCGGACGCTGGAGCGGAAGGCGTCGGGGGTGCTGGCGTGGACGCGGCGGCGCCCCTGGGCGCCCATGACCTCGCCGTGCAGCCCGTAGGCCTGGGGGGTCTGGTTGAGCAGGGTCAGGCGGGTGCCGAACAGGTGGGTGGCGGTGGCGATGCGGTCGGGGCGCGACAGGCCGGTGATGATGACCGGCAATTCGGCGGGGATCTGGGCGGCCAGCCAGTGCAGGCCGGGCAGCAGCCAGCGGTCCCAGTCGGCCGCGCTGCGCATGGTCTGGGCGTTGATGGCGATGGCCGGGGGGCGGGTGTCGGCGATCCACTGGGCCCACCGCTCCAGGTCCTCCAGCCGGAACCAGTACACGTTGGGCGCCACCGCCAGCCCGGCGTCGGCGAACTCGGTGGCCAGCAGCAGGGAGCGGCGCATGTTGATCAGGTGCTCCAACCTGGGCCAGTTGCCGTAGATGGAGTAGTTGCAGGCCAGCACCAGGTCCCAGCCCTGGGCGGCGATCTGCTCGATGAGCTGGTCGCGGCGCCGCAGGCTCCAGAACGCCTCGACCAGCGGGTCCTCGCCGTAGCCGCTCAATACGGCCTTCTGGCCCGGCCGCAGGCCGAGCAGGTCGTGGGCGCGGGCTCCCTCGCGCCAGCGCGGGTAGATCCGGTGGGATCGGGGGGAGAACACGCGGCGCAGCCCGACGGCGTAGGCGGGCCAGTGCAGGTGCTCGTCCAGTTCGGCGACGTTGGTGCCGTCCACCTGGGGGATGTAGCCGGGCAGGCGGGGCAGGCCGTGGTCGGCGAGGTGCAGGTCGTCGAAGGCCAGGGTGGCGCCGACGTCGGCCATCCAGGCGCGCAGGTTGTCGCGGCTGGGGCAGCGGATGGGGCAGGTGCCGCACACGCCCGAGGGTGCGTCGGCTTCGGCGCGCGAGCAGCCGCAGTAGGAGCAGTCGCTGTTGGTGCCCGAGCACAGCGCTTCGACGGTGGCGGGGCCGCCGGTGCCGTCGGGGCCGGCCCAGAAGGGGCAGGCGGTGCAGTCGCAGCCGCGGGTGGGGACGGGGATCCGTGCGGTGGGCATCGGCAGGTCGGTGGGGCTCATGCGGTGGGGGCCTCCTCGTCGTCGTCCAGGTGGGGGCGGAGCTCGTCGATGAGTAGGAGCAGGGAGCCGCGGGCGTAGCGGTCCAGGCGCGCTCCGGTGCGCAGCCGGGCGGTGAGGGCGCGCAGCCCGGTCACGGCTGCCGCCGCATCGGCGGTCTCGGGGGCGGTGTCCGGGGGCGGAGCACAGTCGGCGTGCTGCGGCCCCTCCCCCGCCGACTGGGCGGCTGCGTCCGGGGCCTGTTCGAGGTGCTGCTCGTGGGCGCGGGCGCCCACCACCTCCTCGGGCAGACCGGCGTGCTCACGGCTCAGGGCGTGGGCGCGGGCCTCGTTGGCTTCGTCTCTGCGCTCCTGGGCCTGTTGGAGCGCCCCGTCGGCCGACAGATCGGGGTCGGCCGCGGCGGCCCGGACGGCGGCGGGCAGCAGAGAGGTGTTCTTACCGGCTTTGACGGCGGCCCAGATCTGGTCGGCGGCCTCGGCCCGGCCGGCGCGCAGCCGCGCGAACCGGATGCGGGTGTGCAGGCGGGCCTTCTCCTCATCCATCTCCTCGGACAGGGCCGGGGGCAGCGCGCGGAAGGCGGCGACCAGTTCGCGGGCCTTGCGCGGGGTCAGCTGCAGGCCGAGCCGGTTGAGGACCTCCGTCCACGGCGCGGCGCAGGACGGGTCCTGGCCGCGGATCCTCTCCAGCGCCTCCCACCGCTGGACGGGGTCCTGGAGGGCGTCGACCTCGGCGGGCACCGGTCTGCCCGCGCGCAGCAGGTGCCCGGTCAGGACGGCGCAGCGGTGCCACAGCAGGGCGGCGGCCTGCTCCCCCGGGCGCAGGGGTTCACGGGCCAGGTTCTCGGTGATCTGCCAGGTGCGCCGCTCCTCCTCCGACAGCGGACCGGGGCAGATGATCGCGGGCAGGGCGTCGAAGTGGGCGTTGTCGGGCAGGTGGGCGGCGCCCCACCGGCAGGCGCGCAGCCGACGCTCGCCGGTGACCAGGTGGAGCCGGGGCGGCCCGTCCTCGCGGGGGATCTCCTCGGCCAGGACGGGTTGGAGGACGCCGACGGTGGCGATCGAGCTGATGAGGTCGGACAGTTCGGCGGGGGTGGTGGAGTCACCGGGCCGGCGTCCCTGGACGCGGGTGGTCGGGGCTCCGGGACCGCGCAGGGCGATGGTGTCCATCCGCCTCTGGCGCAGCCGCGGGGAGTCCATCAGCAGGGAGATGCCGTCGAGGACCGACGAGTCTTCTGTGCTCATATCCGGGTCAAGGCCCTGCGGGGCGGGGGCCGTGACCGGCATCTGCGAGCGGATCGGGAGGTGGTGCGCGGCCCGCGCCCTTGCCGGGGCGGGCCGCGCACCACCGGGGTCAGCCGGTCCGGGTCCTGAGCTGGAAGTCGGTGAGGGCGTTGGGGTCCTTTGACAGCAGGCTCGACCAGATGGCGGCGCTGGGACCCTCAGCAGCCAGGTCGTGCATGGTGGCGCAGCCGATCGCGAACCCGGGGCGGGGCTCGACGAGGTAGGGGACGTTGGCCACGAAGGCGGCCAGGTCCGACCTGCGGGCCTGCTGGAGCTCGGGGCGGGCCGCATCCAGCACCACCAGGACCCGGGGAAAGCGCGGGTAGCGCCTGGTCCAGGCCGGAGCGAGACTGCCCGTGACCGGGGCGGCCCGTCGGCGCCCCCGCGTCTCGGGCAGCGGCGTGTGGTCGAAGTAGCGGGCGTAGGAGACGAGTTTGGCCGCCAGGCGGTGCACGGGCATCGTGGCCCGGTCCAGTTCGAGGAAGCCCTGGATCTGGGTGCGGCTGCCGGAGGGGTTGACGCGGGTGTAGTGCACCAGCGCGTCGCTGACCACGTGGGTCTTGTCGAAGGCCCCCTCCCCCTTCTGGAAGCGGTGCGCCACCTCCGGTATCCAGCTCAGCGCCCCGAAGGAGTCCCCGCGGCGGCGGGCGTCCTCGAAGAACAGGGTCCCGACCTCAGTCACGCCCAGGGTGTGCAGCTGCAGGGGTCCGGCGGCGCGTTCGCGGTTCATCCGGTACCGCCGCACGTGCAGCACCCCGTCCTGCTCGACGGCGTCGGCCCCGTGCTCGGTGAGGAACCAGCGGTACGGTCGGCGCGGCCCCCCGGTGCTGACACGGTCCACGAGACGGTGCCTGCGCAGGCGGTCCAGGATCTTCCAGATGTACTGGCGGTTGGGCGATTCGGGGGTCAGCAGGCGCCGCAGCTGCCCGGTCGTGGCCAGACGGTGCTGGTAGAGGACGGTCAACGCCATGTGCGAGGCGGTGTTGGCGGCCGCGTCGGGATCGCTCATGGGTGCTCGCCCCCCTCAGGCCCGGTGACGGCGTCTGCGGCGGGATCCAGCGGGGTCCGCTGGTTGTTGTCCGCGGTTCCGGCTCTGCTGGCGGTCTGGTTGCCGTTGGCGGGGATACCGGAGGTGACTGCGCTGTCGTCGGCAACGGAGCTGCTGTCGCCGCTCGTGCCGTCACCGCTCGTGCCGTCAGGGATAGTGGCGAGGGTGACGCCGAAGTGGGCGTGGATGCGCTCGTCCAGCGTCTCCAGGTCGGACAGGACGTCGCCGATCCTGCGGCGCCCCAAGTTGGTGTCGATGGCCTTCTGCTGCAAGGACAGGCGGCCGGGCTCGTAGTGGTCCTGGAAGAGCTCCTCCAGCAGCACACCGCGGACCTTGAACGGCGCGGTGGTCTCACCGCCGACCGTGGTCGAGAGGATGTGGTGGTAGCGGGGCAGGTTGACCAGCGCCTCGGGCTGCACCTCCCCCGCCCACTGGCGGGTGACCACGCGGACGGCGTCGACGTCTCCGGCGGTCGAGCTCAGCAGGGACTGGTTCTGCAGCAGGGCGTCGCGGGTGGCGCGGGTCAGGCGCTGGGCCATCTGGGTCATGGCGTGCAGGCGCACCTCGAACTTGCCGAGCTGCTCCAGGATCGCGGCGAGGTGGCCGCGGGAGGCGCCGTCGATCGCAGTGAGCTCGTCGATCATCACGTCGTAGCGGCGGCGGGAGGCGGCCGGGATGTCGCCGCGTGAGCGGCCCGCCCGGAACAGGTCGTAGACCAGCAGGCAGTTGACGACCCGGCCGATGTCACCGCCGGGCGGACAGACCCAGACGACCTTGCCCTGGTCCATCGCCGCGCGGACGTCGTAGGTGGACACCGAGGAGCCGAAGAACGCCGTCAGGGTGGGCGAGGCGGCCAGCCGCTCGATCACGTTGGTGACCGTCGGCGTGGCGTCCGGCGGATATTTGGGGTAGGTGCCCTTCCAGAACCGCTTCAGGCTCTCGGGCAGGAACTTCAGGAGCGGTTCACGCCACGCCTCGTCGGTGAGCAGCCGGGGGACCTGGAACAGCGTCGGCTGGCAGTCGGGCGGCAGCCTGAGCGCGAGGTGGCACAGGCTCTCGCAGGCACGGGTGAGGATGGTGCGGGCCCGCGAGGCGGCGTCGTTCCACATCAGGGCGCTGGAGATGGCGGTGACCACGGCGTCCACACGGTCCTCGATGTGCTCACGGCCCGTCCCGGGCGCGCTCATGTCCAGCGGGTTGTAGCCGGCGATCCGGTGGTCCTCACCGCGGACGGTCAGGTCGATCTCCCACAGCCGCGACAGGACCTGCGGCGAGGTCAGCATCGGCGCGGCCCGCCGCCAGCCGTCGGCGTGGGGGTCCATGTACCACACCCCGCGCCCTCCCAGCGCGAGCGCCAGGCTCTGGACCAGCGCGGTCTCGGTCTTGCCGTAGCGGGATCGGCCGATGCGCAGGGAGAAGTACAGATCGTCCAGGGGCGTGCCGACGAGCTTCTCCGTCCCGTCGCCCGCGGTGGCGTACCCCAGGGGCAGCACACCCTCCTGGCCGGTGTAGGCGGGCAGCGAGGGCGGGGGCGGAGCGATCAGCCCGTGCGAGCGCGCGACGTTGCGGCCGTGGCAGTGGCGGGTGGGCGGTTTGAGGAACCCGGCGAGTTCGCGCCCGGTCAGCAGGTTCTCCTTGCGGGGGCGGAACAGGCCGCTGTCGATGCGACGGTCGAAGGAGCGCCGCCAGGGCCAGGCGTCGGAGCCCAGGTGGGCCACGCCGAGGTTGATTCCGGCGGTGCGCCAGTGGTTCTCCCCGGTGAACACCTCGCAGGCGGCGAGGATCTGGTGCAGGTGGGCCTGGGCGCGGCCGGGAATCTGCGACTGGACACGGATCAGCACCTGCGCGGCGAACACGGGTTCGTGGACGGTGAACTTGGTCGCCGGAGCGGGGAGCGGAGCCGCGGGTTCCCGGCCGCCCCGGGAGCGGGCTCCGACGGTCGGGGGTCCTGGGAGGACCTCGTCGAGGAGTTCGGCCAAGGCCGTTCCCGCGGCGTCGAGGCCGCGCGCCACGATCCCGCCGCCTGCCTGGTTCTGCCAGGCGCGGGTGACCAGGTGGTTGACGCGGGCGGGGGTGAGCGGGCGCAGGTCGAGGCAGACGTCGACCTTCTCGCCGAGGTCCTCACGGACCGAGGCGACGGCGGCGGCGATACCGCCCAGCGGGTCGGGCTTGAGCCCCGCCTCCCGAAGCGGCAGGTGTGTGTCGCGGGCGAGCACCAGTTCGGCGCGCGCGGTGTGGGTTCGTGGTGACAAGACCGTCCCTCCCGTGGATGTTCTCCGACATCAAGAGCGAAGAACGCAGGTGGGCGGTCCTGTGACAACGGTGTTCGTAGCTGCTTCGGCGCGCTGCTCTACTGCGGGCCATCTTGTGAGACGGACAGCAGATAGCACAGCCTGTCGGAGCGAAAGGCGAGCATGCCATCATAACAGCACTGCAGTTCACAAGAATTACCGATCAGATTCAGACTTCTTTACATCCCGATAGAGGAGATCAGCTACTGTCACCATAACCTTGCGCTCCTCGACCGGCATCAACTGACCTCGGTATTCTGACAGAGACGAAGAGAACCGATCAAGAAGGTCGTCGCAGTCATTCATTCCACTAGGAATTTCGACAAACCATCGATATCCGCAGGGCTGCGAAGGGACACGCGCGTTCATGAGGTACTCGTGGATCTCTGATTCCACAGCGGAACGGTCGCCGCATGTCCGCTCCTCTACTCGCACGCTACGCTGCCCATCAGTCTCGCAGACCACCCGAATCGGCTCTGGCACACGTTGGTCCAGACAACGTATGACATGGGCGGGGCCGATGGCCCAGAGGACCAAGGCATGCCATCCGGATACGGGCACCTCAGCGAACCTTCGGTGGTCCGACGCGCTGACTTCGCACGCTTCTTCTGGCGGAGCTTCCACAATCATGTACGCAGACCAGGATTCTTTACTCATGCGCACCGGCTCCTCTTCAAAGGGTAGGACCACCGAAGGTTCGAAATAGACTCCGCCTCTATTCTAGCGGAAAGGTGCACCTGTTGTTGCTACTACTCTCCTGAGGACAGTTGAGTTCTTGCGACCTCAACACGGGCATGCCCATAGGCCCCAGACCTTCAGGCCAAATATAAGCCTCAACGTCGGCATAGTATGCCCCGCTGTCTTCGAGGTAGTTACCGCGGATAGAATCAAAACTCTTCCGGTAATCGGTGACACCCTCACCGATCTCGAATCGCCCGAGTTCGCTGTCCACCATGAACATGCCGCAGTCCGTATCAGGCCACAGGGGCTCCTCCTCCCGGCATTGCACACGAGCCTCGTTGAAGTGCAGGCGTGGCCCTTCTTCCCAGATGAAGGTGGTGCTCCAGAAGGGGGTGCGACCACTCAGCCGTGTACGGATCACTACGTCGAAACGCCCTACAACCTCGGTGTCGTTCCCGAAAGCAGCGTTACCTTTGGTTTCGTTGATGTAGGAGCTGATGGGTCGGTGGCAGACGGACGCGTACTCACACCACTGATCGTAGTCGTCTGCTGCCGAGCGTGCAGCCCCCGAAGGCGCCTCGAGAACCTCATCCTCGGCAATCGTCTCCGAAGGCGCCCCTAGACCTTCGGGGCTGTCAGGCGTGATGCCTTCTGCATCGGGGGTGGTAAGACGCCCTCCCAGACACAGCCACGAGTCGAGTTCTCTGTCCTGGGCTTCGTTGATACAGGCGTCCAGGGCGGGCGAGACGTTCATGCTCTCATACGGGCCGCTCGCGGCTGCTGGTGTCGCCGCCAGCGACCCGAAGCCGACAATGAAAACGAAAAGCAACGTTAACTTGTTCTTCACTTAAACTCCAAAAGGATCGAAGACTTCACCCCAGAGGCTGACACACTCAAACCCCCAGGAGCAAGAAATTGGCCAATAGAGGACATGATCAAATTCATCGCGACCTGCAAAAACTTTACATCCTTCCTAATCAATAGCCACAAGCACACCCAAGAAGAAGGATTGACATTTAGTCAATCTACTGATAGAAGACAAAATCGACTGAACTTCACGCATCCGCTACACAACAAGCAAGAATCCAAATATCAACAAGTTGGAAAATCCGCGTTGGAGGTCGTCAGCGAACAGGACCACTGCATGCTCATGCCCGCTCTGTTTGGTCAGGGCATTCCCCGCAGTAGCCTCAGAACTGTTCTCCGGGCGCTACATCCTGCAAAAGAGGTGGTCCACAGGTTCCCGCTCACAGGCGAGAAGGAGGGGGCTCTGCTTCCACTGGTTGTTACCACCAGGCTTGAGTACAGTGGTGGGGGTCTCTTCCTTGACTGGACTCTCGGAAGGCGACACGGCGCGCGCCGCTCTCCCACACACGCGGCGCGCGCCCTTGGTTCTCATGCTGTGCGGTGCGGACAGCAATCGCGACTTGCCACCCCTTACAGGGACGATGAAGACGTGCCGTGGCCAAAGCAAGTGCCAGCCGCCTGTTCCGGTTGTTACCCCTCGCAGGGGCGATGAGGACGCGGAGCATGGCCCACAGCACGTTGACCCGGCGACGGTTGTTACCCCTCGCAGGGGCGATGAGGACCCGACAGTAAAGCCGCTGGCCACAGGGCACGTAGCGCGTCGATCTGAGTCGGAATTTTCAGCGACCCTCCGGTAGCGCAGGGCACCCCGGAGTGTCGCTGAAAAACATCCTTGGGTTCAACCACACTCACCATCCAACACCACTCCCCCGACAAGCCGTTGGGCTGAGCAGGGCCTCCGAGCTGAAGTTCCCGTCGCGGTCCTCCAGGTCTTGTGGCAGCGTCTCGCGCGTCGCCTTCATCTGGATCGTGTCCACCCTCGTTGCTGACCGCCAGGAAGCCTCACCGCCCAGGTGTTCTCTCCCTGGTCTTGGAACACGAAAAAGCGTGCCCCTCGGTCATCCACCACGGGGCACGCCGGATCGGATCAGGCTATGCCAAGGCCGCCAGCCCCAGGGTCTTGCGGCTGGTGACGATCAGCCGCAGAGCGCTCCAGTCGAGGTTGCCGGGGTTGCTGTCGAAGTCGAGCTCCTGCATCACCATGGTGGCCAGTGCGGTTTGGGCCTCCATGAACGTGCCCGCCGTGGCCTCGACGTGCGAGGTCGGCGCTTCCGACAGGATCTCCATGATCAGGTGGCGCTCCCGCTCCTCCGGGGACGCGGTGAGGTGTCCGGTGAGGGTGCGGGCGACCCACCCGCTGGTGGTGCGGTCGGCGAGGGCGGCGACCTCGATCGCCGCTCCCTGGTGGTCTCCGGCGCGCACGTGTTCGGTCACCAGGTGGGTGAACAGGCGGATTCGGTTGATCTGTACGCCGCTGGGGTCGTTGTCGGCCCATTCCTGGACGGCCTGCTTCACCTGCACGGCCAGGCCGGTGCGTACCGCGGAGACGCTGGCACCGTTCGTCGTCGGGCCGTCGATTCCCAGTACGCCGTGCCAGCCTTCGGCGGTGGGTCGAACGCTGATTTCCGCCTCGGCCATGTTGGGTTCGACGCTGGACAGTTTCCAAAAGTGGTTCATGCGCTCTCCTTGATGTTAAGGACTCTCGGATGTGCCCGAATCTCCCTTTCGGACATGACCCATTTTATCTTCACCCCGGGGATTGTCCAACCTCGGCGGAGTTTCCTCCTTCCTCTTTCTCTGGCCCCATGCGGGGAGTTTTCTCCCCCGCCCCTGGTTCTCCTCCTCTGGCTTTTTCTGGGAACACTTCGACTCCGTCGAACAAGCGGCCTTCGATGATCGAGCGGGCGGACTGGGGCCCTTCCAGGCGGTATGTGAGCATCCCGTCTTCTTCTGTGGCGAGCCTCACTCTTACGGCCGCCCTGGGGGCGGGGGCCGCCGCCCACAGGGCGGGGCGGGTGCGGGTGAGGCGCCGTGCGGCGCGGTGCACCTCCTCGGCGGAGGGGTCGAACTTGGAGACGGGAAGGTGGAGGGCGAAGACTCGGTTTTTCAGTTGTCGGTTGATGAGTGCTTTTCTGATGTAGAGGACCGCGATCATGGTGATGACGCTGATGGTGGCGAGCACTGCTATGTGGATCACGGTTATATCGGGGATGAATTCGAGCACCTTCGGTGCCAGTGTTTGTTTGATATCTCCCGGGCTGGGCATGGCTGGATCCTTGGTGTTCTTATGGGTTCAGGTGTACAGGTAGGTAAGATGTCGGAGTTTGCCGGCGCCCGGGATCGCCTCAGTGGCAGGGGCTGCGGCTCTCTTCGCGCGATCTTCTTGTCAACCAGCGTGTCAACCCATAGGTCAACCTATATGTCAACCCATGCGTCAACCAGCGTGTCAACCATTGCGTCAACCCATGTGTCAACCCCCTGTTTCGGTCGGGGAGAAGTGAAGTTCAGCGTTTTTCTTCTGGGGGCCGGGGCTCCCGCGGTGCTTGTGGGAAGCACTGCGGGAGCCCCATTTCAGTCGAAACTCATTCGGCGCGGGTGTTCCTATATGGGGGCGCGGTATGGAGTTGTCGCAGGAGTGCGAACGCCGTGGCGGCCTGGGCCGGGACGACGCCGTTTCCCAGGGCGCGCAGCTGCTGGGGGCGCGAGAGGCCGCAGTCGGTGACCCACCCCTCGGGTAGGCCCATGAGCCATTCGACCCACGGTGGGCTCAGTCGGGGTCGGCCGCGCTGTCCGGTCTCATGGGGGCGGGGTGAGGGGCGGCCGAGTGTGCGTTCCCATCGGTGGATGGCTGGGGCGTAGACGCCCCAGTCGAGGCCGCTGGGGTCGCCGTGCCTGTGGCTGCGGTCTCTGCAAGCGCCGGAACCACCTGGCTCAGAGGCGGCCGGAACGCGGCACCGGCGCGTCTTCCCGGGAGCGCGGTGTGCGTGGCCCGCGGTGCGGGCGGCAGCGGGGGTTGGCCGTCGGACTTCGGGCGGTGCGGGGTCACGGTGTGTGCCGTGCAGGGGCCGGTAGCGCTCGTGCGCGTTGCCGGTGCGGGCCACACGGTGATGAGGTCGGTGAGGTTGACCTGTCGGCCGGCAGCGCGTCGTCGTGCGGGGTCGGTGCCGCCCCGGTCGCTGTCGCGGGCCTGGGGTGTGGGCAGCAGGGGCGGCGAGGACGAAGATCCTCTCCCTGCGGTGGGGTGCGCCGACGTCGCTGGCGCGTAGGCATGTCCACCGTGCGTCATACCCGATCGAGGCCAGGTCGCCGAGTACTTTGTCGAGTCCGCGTCCTGCCCATCGCAGGGCTTCGACGTTCTCCAGGAAGACGAGTGGGGGTCCCAGGTGGCGAACCGTCTCCAGGACGTTGGTCCAGATGCCACTGCGTGCTCCTCTCTCCACCCCTGCCCCGCGTCCCGCGCTGGAGACGTCCTGGCAGGGGAAGCCTGCGGTGATGATGTCGACGGGGTCCAGGTCTTGGGGGCGGAGGCGGGTGATGTCGCCGAGGTTGGGGGTGCCGGGGAAGCGTTGCCGGAGGATGGTGGCGACGTGGGGGTCGGGGTCGGCGCACCAGGCGGTGCGCACGTTCGCCAGGGCCGTGGCCAGGCCGAGTTCGAGGCCGCCGTAGCCGGTGCACAGGGAGCCCACGGTCCAGGGCCGGTCGGGGTCGGTCATGTTCTCCTTCCAGGTGCCGCCGTGCGGGTGCGGGGCGGTACATGGGGGAGAAGTCCGCGGCGAGCCGGGTGTGTGACGGGCTCAGCGCAGTCCGACGGCGCCGTAGTAGTTGATCCGGCCCCGCCAGGTGGTGATGCGCACGTTCAGGCCGGTGCGGGGCGCTTCGATCATGCGGTCGTCGTCGATGTAGAGGCCCACGTGTCCGATGCCTTCGGGTGCGTGGGTGCCGAAGAAGAGCATGTCGCCGGGGCGCAGGTCCTGGCGGCGGTTCGGGGGGATGCGGACGAAGCGGGTGTCGGTGTCGGGGAGGAGGACCTGGTCGTAGGTGGTGCGGGGCAGTTCGATGCCGGTGGCGTGCCGGTAGGCGTAGCGCGCCAGGCTGGAGCAGTCGCAGCGGTCGGTGGCCGGGTCGTTGCAGGCGCCGCCGTAGAGGTAGGGGGTGCCGAGCCAGTCCTGGGCGGCGGTGACGATGTCGCCCTGCCCATCTGTGCGGGCGGGGGGCGGGGCGCTCATCTGTGTGTAGGTGTCGATCCAGGCGGTGACGTCGCCGGCGTAGGTGTGGGAGCGGTTGTAGCGCCACAGGGCGTCGTCGAGGTCGTGGGGGTCGGACAGGTCGGTGGTGCCGGTTCCGCACAGGTAGAGGGCGGCGGACAGGGCGGCGTCGTAGGCGTTGTGGGGGTCGGCGCGGCCGTCGGCGTTGCCGTCGACGCCTGCGGTGGCCCAGGTGGCGGGGATGAACTGCATGGGGCCGACCGCGGCGTCGAGTTCGTCGTCGCCGTCCCAGGTGCCGTCGTCGGTGTCGGTGTGCGCGGTGGTGTTGCCGCCCGCGCCCGAGCCGTCCAGGGTGGGGCCGATGATGGGCGGGGTGGTGGTGCCGTCGGCCGCGACGGTGGATCCGGCGGCGTGGCCGGATTCGACCTTGCCGATGCCGGCCAGTACGGCCCAGGTCATCCCTGTGCAGTGGGGGGCGTGTTCGGTGGTGTGTGCGGCGGCTTGCCGGTAGGCGTCCAGCAGGGTGGCGGGAATGCCGTCGACGCTGTCGGGGGGCTCGGCCTGGCCGGGTGGAGTGGCGGTCATGGTGATCAGTGCGATGGCGGGCGGCAGGGCGCAGGAGGCGAGTAGGAGCAGCGGGGCGGCGGCCGCAGCGAGGAGCCAGGTGGTTTTCGTCTTCTTGGTGTCGATGGGCGGCTACACCTGCCCTGGGCCGTTGTCTGGGCGGCGTTGCCGGTGGGCGCGGATCTGTGCGCGCAGGCGTGGATGGCCATCCAGGGCGAGGAGTGCGTCGTCGGCCAAGGGCGGTCCGGTCAGGGTGTCGAGGTCGTGTTCGGGTTTGCCGGGCTCTTGCCGGGGCGGGTTGCCGAAGTCGTGGTCGTAGCGGGTGCGCTGGACGTGGTGTTGGCGGAGTGCGTCTCGGGTGCGGGTGGCGTCTCGGTCCTCTTGCAGCGCGTTGTGCACGGCGCGCACGGGTGCGGTCTGCTTCCAGGCGTCGGTGAGCTGTTTGCCGGTGCGGGTTGCCGAGACGACGTGTCGGGCGAGTCTGGCCTTGGTGGTGGCCGAGCGCGCTTTGGCGGCGGTCTTGACCATGGCTGTGGCCTTGGGCAGGGCGATGGGTGCGCCGATGGTGGTTCCGAGGGCGATCTTGCCGGCCATGCCGGCGGCTTTGGCGGTGCCCAGGGCGAGGCGTCCGCCGCGGCTCTGGGACAGGCGCTGGTGGAGGCGTCCGGCGCCGGGCGGGGCGGGTGTGCCGGTTCTGGGGTTGCCCTTCCATGCTCTGGTGGCCAGGGCGCTGACGCGGCGGGCGGGGTCGGCGACGCGGTTGAACTCGGAGCGGGCGTCGCGCAGGGCTCCGGTGGCGGAGATCGGGGACAGGCCCGGGGTGCCGCGGGCGGGGCCCAGCCAGCCGGGGCCGCGTGTGCCGCCCAGGCGTGCGGTTTCGAGTTTGCGGGTCAGGCGTTGGCTGGCGCGGTTGCCGGCGTTGATGAGTTTGCGGTGGCCGATGAGTCCGCCGAGGGCGACCAGGTCCACGAGGGCGAAGCGGGCGACCAGGGGCAGGTCGGTGGAGGCGTCCATGAAGGCGCCGATCATGACGGTGAAGATCGCGATGAAGACGCAGATGGCGATGATCGCCAGCAGGGTCTTGGCGACTCCGCCGATCCAGCGCCAGAGCAGTTGCCGGCCGCCGCCGGGCAGCAGTGCGGCGACCAGGACCAGGGGGCACAGGAGCACGTAGACGCCCATCGCGATGACCGCGATGAGCAGTGCGCACACGAGGAGGACGAGGAGCAGGTTGACGATGAGGGAGGCCGCCAGGAGCAGGACGGTGCCCAGCAGCCGGTCCATGGTGGGGTCGGCGTTGTAGTCGGCCAGGTCGGCGCATCCGGCGTCGTCCATCATGTCGCGGGGTGCGGGGTCGTCACCCCAGGGGCCCTGTTCGACGATCTGGCGGTAGGTGTCCCAGCAGGGGTGGGTCTCGTCCAGGGTCTGGCCGTAGTTGAGGGCCTGGTGGGGCTGGACGATGAGGACGTCGGTGAGGGCGTCGGTGAGGGGCTGGGCGGCCTGGTGGGGGTCGGTGCTGGCCGAGGTGCCGTGGGTGAGGGTGACCGAGGTCAGGGCCATGGCGGTGTCGCGGGTGTGCATGAGCATGCCGTCCTCGCCCAGGAGCACTTCGGCGGGGTCGGCCAGGACGGTGGTGGCCAGGGCGGAGATGAGGAGGGTGATGGCGAGTTCTCCGGCGCCCAGGGCGACGCGGCCGCGCATCATGTGGACGGCGCACCAGGCCGCGCCGAGCAGGAGCAGGAAGGCGGGCAGGCCGAGGCGGTCGATGATCTGGCTCTGGTAGGTGTCGCCGATGGTGCGGGCCGGTTCGGTGATCAGGGTGGCGGCCTCGAAGCGGAACGCCCAGTCGAGCAGCCACAGGGCGCCGCCGACGATGGTGCGGTTGAGGGCCATGACCGAGTCGGCGAGCCACAGGTTGAGTTTGAGGTGCCAGTCCTGCCAGCCGCCGGTGTCGGCGGTGATGTCGTAGTGGTCGTAGGGGACGCCGTGGGGGTCGGTGAGGGTGAAGGGGGCGAGGAGCCCGTCGGGGGTGTCCGTGGTGGCGGGGTCGGTGGGCTCTGCGCTGGCCGTGCCCGTGCCCAGGAGCAGCAGTGCGGCGAGGGCGGCCAGCAGCGCGGCGGTGCGGCGGGGTCCCGGGCGTGGCGTGCGCAACGGGTTCTCCTAGTGGGTGGGGGTGGTCAGGATCGAGGTGGCGATGCGGTCCACGGGTGGGATCGTCACGCGGATGCGGCCGATGCGGCGGCGGGTGTCGAGGTAGAGGGCTTCGCCTTTGCGGGTGGGGTCGCCGGTGGGTGAGAGGTTGGTGGTGACCAGGTCGACCATCGCCTGGTCGTCGGGGTCCAGGCCCAGGAAGTCCAGGCCGCGGCGGGCGAGGGTGGTGTCGCGGTGGCGCAGCAGGAACTTGTTGCTCAGCAGGCCGCGGACGATGTCGTCGCCGAAGTCGGCGGGGTCGTGGGAGCCCAGGAGGGCTCCGGCGGCGTGCTTGCGTCCGTCGCGGACGAGTTCGAGGACGAGGTCCTGGCCTTCGGTGGAGCTGGTGAGCCAGTGGCACTCGTCCAGGGCCAGGGCGGTGAAGCGGGTGTCGGCGAAGGCCAGTTCGCGGGCGATGGCGGCGATGACGTAGAGCACGGCGCGGCCGATGAGCGTCTCCAGGGGTTGGCGCTGCATGTGCCACTCGGAGGTGTAGATCTCCTTCTTGGGCAGGCTCAGGCCCGCGGTGTGGAAGACGGTGAAGGCCGCCGTGTCGTGGTCGAGGTCCAGGCGGAGCGGGGGAAGGTCGCCAAAGACCAGTCGTCCGAGCCGGTCCTGGGCGACCGCAGTGAGGAGACCAGCCAGTTGCTCGGCTTCTTCGGCGCGCGCTGTTCCTGCATCATCGGCGGTTCTTTCCAGTTCGGTGATGACGGCGTTCATGGTGGGGGCGGCGGTGGCGGCGACGGTGTCGACGGCTTGGGCCAGGGCCAGGCCGCCGGGGGACATGGGGGCCACGCCCAGTTGCAGGGACAGGTAGGACTTGGCGTAGCGGGCGCCCACCTGTGGGGGGAAGACGCGCAGGGGGTCCAGGCACACCTGGGCGTCGGCGTCGGCGCGGATGATCTGGTGGCGTCCGGGGGCTGCTTGGGCGGCGAAGCGCGCCCACTCGCCCATGGGGGTGCGGTCGATGGCGATGACGCGTTCGCCGCGGTCGACCAGGCCGATCTGGAGGGTTTTGAGCAGGACGGACTTGCCTGCGCCGAGTTCTCCGACCACGCCCAGGGAGGCGCTGGCGTCCTGGCGGGGTGCTTGGGCCA
Source organism: Nocardiopsis sp. LOL_012 (assembly GCF_048060475.1). Lineage (NCBI taxonomy): Bacteria > Bacillati > Actinomycetota > Actinomycetes > Streptosporangiales > Nocardiopsidaceae > Nocardiopsis > Nocardiopsis sp. LOL_012. Next base: position 22,887 of record NZ_JBHMIV010000047.1, read on the forward strand.
GGTCGAGCAGGACGGGGCGGGCGGTGCCCCCGTCCATGGACACCCCGAGCAGGGCGCCGGTGGGGTCGCCCACGTCGGTGCTGGCCCAGGGCATGGCCATGGCGTAGTCGGCGGCGAGCTGGTATTGGGTGCACTCGGTCAGGACCGGTGGGGTGGGGGTGCCCGGGAGCATGGCGGTGAACAGGGCGAGTTGGCCGCCGGTGGGGCGCACGAGCTGGTAGTCGGCGGCCGAGAGGGTGGTGCGCACCAGTTCGGCGTGGCGGTCGGCTTCTTCGGGGGTCTCGCCCCAGACGCACAGGGCGGTGGCGGACTGGATCTCCACTTCGGTGCGTGAGGACTGCAGGCGGCCCCGCTGGTCGTCGAGGTCGGCGGCGGCCTCCAGCAGTGACTGGGGGACTCCGGCGCTCTCCCCGTCGTACTCGTCGGCTTGGGCGGTGAGTTCGCGGGCTTTGCGGCGGGCCTTGGAGTCGGCTTCGGCGTTGGGGACGATGCGCAGGCGTGAGCACCAGTCGACGGGGACGGGGAAGGCGTCCAGGGAGGCGAGGAACTCCCCGCCGGGGAAGGCGAAGGCGGCGGGCATCTCGGCCAGGGTGAGGAAGGCCTGGTAGGCGGTGCCGTGGTCGGCGGTCTCCACCTGCAGCCAGCGGCGGCGCAGGGGTGAGGAGCGGGCCGCGGTGTGTGCGGGGGTGCCGCCTTCGGTGAGGCGGGCCTCGCCCAGTCCGGCCAGGCAGGGGCCGCGCAGGCGGCCGGTGCCGGTGCGGTTGAGGGAGCGGTCGGCGTGCGCGGTGTCGCCGAGCAGGGGTTCGGGCAGGCCGCGGCGCAGGGAGTGGGCGAGGATCCACACGGTTTCGGCGGGGGTGGCCGGGCGCAGGGCGGGTTGCCCGTCGAGTTGGCGCGTCAGGCGGGCTGCTTGTGCTGCGCGCGTCTGGGCTTGGGCGGGGGTGGGCGGTGCGGGGGGGCAGTCCCAGCAGGGCGCCCAGTGCGGTGGCGGCGCTGGCGGCCAGGGAGCGCAGTTGCAGGGCGGGCCGGTCGGCGGGCAGGGGGAGGGCGAGCCAGTGGGTGCGCTCGCTCATGTCCAGGTCGTCGAGCCAGTCCAGGGTGGCGTCGGCGACCTCGGCCCACTGGGGGTGGGCGTTGAGGTCGACGCCGGTGAGCATCGCTTCGACGATGTCGGCGGCGCTGGTGCGGGCGCACAGCGACAGCAGCATCGGCTCGCCGGTCAGGCGTTTGAGCAGGGCGGTGGTCTGGGCGTGCTGGTCGGCGCGCGAGCGGGGGCTGGCGTGCAGGTAGGGGGTGGGGGTGACCTTCCACAGGGCCCACACGCGGCCGGTGGCGGTCCAGGCCAGGTTGCCGACGATGCTGGTGAGCGGTAGGCGCATGGCTACTCCTGTTCCTGGTGGTCGGGGGCGGGGGTGAGCAGGTCGCGCAGGGTGGTGGGGCGGGGCCGGGGCGCTGCGCGCAGGCCCGGGTCCGGGGACGGCTGCTCGGGGGCGGGTTCAGGTGTGGTGGCGGGTTCGATGGTGAGGGCTCCGGTGAGTCGGGTGGGGCGGGGGGTGAGCGCGGTGGCGGGTCGGCCGCCGATGGTGCCCTGGCGTGGGGCGGTGAGCAGCGCCAGGTATCCGGCCAGGGCGCGCAGCGGCGGGCGGCCTTCGATGTGGGCGTGGCGCACCGCCCAGGTGGCGGCGACGGGCAGGCACAGGGGCAGGACGGCCAGGGGGCCGAGCCCGGCCCACAGGTGGGCGGTCTGTACCAGCAGCCACAGCGAGGTGACCAGGACACCGATCTGCAGGCCGGTGAAGGGGCCCAGGGGCAGGGTCCAGCCCTGGATCTTGCCGATCATCCACGGGTAGCGGCGGGCCTTGGTGTAGGAGCGTCCGAGCAGGCCGGGCTGCTCGGACGCCCCCTGGGGCGGTGTCACGCCCGCCGGTGGTGCTCGGTGGGTACGGCGGTGGCGAACTCGCCTTCGACCATGTCGGACAGTCCGGTGACCGAGTTGACGATGGCGATGACGATGGCCATGCCCAGGCCGGCGATGGCGGCCTTCTTCCAGGACCTGTACATCAGGTAGGCGACCAGGACGACGAAGACGCCGATGATCCACAGGGTGGGGGTGACCAGTGCGGTGACCTCGGAGAGTTTGGTGTCGTACCACTCCAGTACGCCGGCGTGGACGGTTGCGGGCACGGTGGGGCTCCGTTCTGTTGCAGGGGTGGTGGTCAGGTCAGGGGCGGGTGGGTGAGGGCGCTGACCTCCCACCGCTGGCCGCGCGAGGTCAGCTCCAGGGCGTAGGACATGGGCCAGGTGCGGCCGTCGCTGTCGGTGGCGACCAGGTCGGCCCGCACCGCCACGGTGGCGCCCTCGCCGGGCGGAGCGGCGGCCCGTTCCTGGTCCTGTTCGGCGGCGTGGACGGCAGTGACCTCTACGCGGGCATAGGGCGCCACGGGCGGGTGCGCGGTGTCGGGGGCCAGGTAGCGGTCGAGTTCTCCCTGGCCGGTGAGGTGGGCCGCCGCCCACCCTGCGACGGCCTCGGTCAGGGGCGAGTCGGCCAGCCTGCCCGGGGCGTAGGGCGGGGCGGGCAGCTCGCCGGCCGTCCAGGTGCCCGCTTCGGCGGGCAGGTCCAGCGCGGCCCAGGTGGTGCCCTGGCCGTGGGCGGTCAGGGTCAGGTAGCGGACCGCGGTGGCGGCGGGGTCCTCGCGTGGCGGGTAGAAGGCGACGGTGGCCTGCCACCGCTGTTCGCCCAGGCGTTCGACGGCCACGGTGCCGACCCGCGCCGGGGCGGACGGCGCGGCGGGCAGGTCGTCGAGCTGGCGGTCGGTGACGGTCGGGTACAGGACGCGGACGGTGTCGAGGTCTCCTTCGGCGTAGGCGGCGACGGCGCGTTCGGCCCACCCGGCGACGGCGACCGCGGTGGGCCCGTGGTCGGCGGGCCGTTCCGGTTCGGTGCTGGTCTCGCCTGGTCCGCCCTGGTTGAGCTGGGCGAACAGCGCGGCGGGGCCGCTGAGGAGGGCGAGCCAGACGATGAGCTGGACCGCGATGGTCCGGGCGCGCCGGGGTCGGACCGGACTGAACCAGGGTTCGGCGCGCACCTGCTCGGGGGCTGTGCTCACTGCCACTCCCCTGTCTCCGCGGCCGGGTCCAGTGCGTCGAGGCGTGCGCTGAGATGGGTGATGCCTGTCTCGCGGAGCCGGTTGAAGGCGTCGGCGGCGTCGTAGGCCGGGCCGTCGAGGTAGTCGCGCAGGTCGTCGTAGAGGCGGGTGTGGAAGGGCTGGTCCTGCAGGGCCTGGAGCAGCGGGGCCAGGCGCAGGTAGGCCAGGCCCACGAGGTGTTCGTCCTCGGTCAGCAGGTCGGCGCCGCCCAGCACGAGCGGGTCGTCGAAGTCATTCATGCGCACACGGGGCCTTCTGTGGTGGGAACACGGTCATCAACGGCAAGCCCGATCCGGGCAGGCCCGTGACTTCAGTGCGTGCCCTGGTCCAGGTAGCGGGAGGAGGCCGCGGCGAGGCGGCGTGCGGCGCGGCTGCAGCGCTGGCGCATGGCGGCGGGGCTGACGCCCGCCCGGTCGGCGACCGTGCGGGGGTCGGCGATGCTGACCCACGAGGCCCGGCCCGGGGACTCGTCGCCGTAGCGGTGCGCCAGCAGGGTGGCCTCATCGGAGCTGAGGACGCTCTCGGCGACCGACCAGGTCAGAAGCCTGGCCAGTTCCTCGCTGGGGTGCGGGGCGGGGGCGTCGTCGGTGGTGCGCTCCAGGCCCACGCCTGCCGTGGGGATCTCTCTGGAGCCGACCTTGGCCAGGTTCATCGCGGTGTGGTGCGCCGTCCATGCCAGGCGGGGGGTGAGGTAGCGGTCCTTGCCTGGGGGGCAGGTGCGGATGGCGTCGTACATCGCCACGACCGCGAGCTGGGTGCGTTCGTCGGCGTCGCCGATGTAGCCGGTCATGGCTCGGGAGGTGTGGATGACGCGGCCGATCATCAGTTGCAGGACGGTGCGTGAGGCCAGTTCGCCCTCGGGCCCGGTGAGGGCGGCCTTGTCGAGCAGGGCGCGGAACAGCTCGTCGGTGCGTTCGGTGATGGGGCCGCGGGCGAGGTTCTCGATGTCGTGGAGGGTCTGGGCTCCGCGCAGGCGCGGGTCGGCGGCCGACCAGTTCTGCACCCTGTGCTGTTCGGCGGTGTCCTCGGTGAGGTCGTTCCACTGGTGGATGAGCCGGTCGATGATGTTGGGGGCGCTACCCACGTGTTCTCCCTGGGTGGAGTGGTTGCTGTGGGTGCCACTCCAGGAGAAGGGGTTTGCCGCCTCCGGCTGCCGAAGATCACGCAGAGGCAACGATCGCGGGTGGGTGGGGGGGTGGGGCTGCTGCTCGGTCAGTGGCGTTTGCGCAGTTCAAAGCCCGAAATCGTTTACCTAGAGCGTGTTTGAGAAGGAGTTAGGATACAGGGCCCTGACTCGTCCATGCCTGCTGGCGGGTCGCGTCGCGGCCACGGGCCAGACGGCGAACCATCTGCCCGATCGCGGCCCAGAGCACCATCTCCTCAGACACCCCGGGTTGACGCTCGTAGTCCCGGGCCAGCCCCCGGTGGGCGGTCAATCACGCCAGGGTCCGTTCCACCACCCACCGCTGCGGGAAATCACCGCGAACCCCACCTGGGCGGGATCCTTGCGGACGATGTGCAACGTCGTGGACAACATCCTCGCTGTCCAGGCCACCAAGGCCCCGGCGAACCCCGCGTCGGCGAACACGAACCGCACCGGTGTAGCCAGGTACAGGCTCAACAGGGTCGTTTTCGCCCTGTCGCGGTCCTTGGCTATGTCGGTGACGATGAACCGCTTGCGACCGTTGATCCTCTTGGCCGCGTCGCAGCCCCGACTGCTTTGGGGGACGGTGTCGGCTCCTTTGACGCTTTGCGAGTCGCTGATCCCGGCCGAGCGCTCCTGGTCGCGGCTGGCGGCCGCGCGCACCTGTCGGCACAAGGGCAGTGGTGATCCGATCGGTGCCCCCGCCTCCTTTCCAGCGGGTGAAGTGCCAGTACACGGTCTGCCAGGGCGGCAGTTCGGTGGGCAGGTGGCGCCAGGAGCAGCCGGTGCGCACCACGTACAAGCTGGCATCGACCACCTCGCGGCGGGGTGTTTCTCCAGGCGTCCGCCGGTGTTGGCCGGTAGGAGCAAGGGCTCGATCAGGACCCACTGGTCATCGGTCAGGTCCGAGGGGTAGGTCGGCTCACGGCTCATGAGAATCAGGTTCGCGGCGCCTGTGGCCGGGTGAGAGCGAAGTGCTCGGACCGTTACCCACCCTTCTCAAACACGCTCTTAGTCCAAGACGGCAACCCCTAGACCATAAGCAAAGGAAAATTCAAGAAAAAAAGATGGCCACATCCGGCCACTTGATTAAGTTCAAAAAACCATCCACACATCCATGCAGGCGACAGACTTAACTTCAAAAATTAACGATGAAATCAAGTGAAGTGACCATGATCACCATTGATGAACCCCAAGGGGGTTAGATAGCATGTTTTCGCCCATTTTAAATATAATTCAATCAGAAAAAGGTTGAAAATGATTCGAATATTTCGATTCTTTCAAATCATTTCAATTCCCCTTGTTTTGATACTCCTAGCTGGCGATGTAAGGGTTCAAGATCTGAACAATAGTCAGATAGAAACTACTTCATACGCTGGACCTGATCCCGCAGAAGCACAAGAGGCAATGTCGTTTGAACAGCGGCGTGAACAACTGATGGGAGGAGCCATTGAGGAGCCCAAGGAATTACAGGATGAATCTTTTTTTGAGGCTGATGAAGATGAATTAGAGATACTCCAAGAGGAGAGCAATTCCGCCGCTACTGTCTACACCCTTGCCAGAAAGACTTGGCTCACCACACCCTGGGGTGGAACTCTCGCCTACCACACTGCCACAACAATTAGAAACGGCAGCGTAACCCCGGGAATGCCTTTTACTGTTTCAACAGAACCCATGCACACTGGAGGAACTTACCTCGGAGAGGTTGAGTGGCAATCGGCTTCAGTCAAATGGAAAGTTTCTGCTTGCGGAAATAATTCGATTGAAACTGCAAGAATTTTTGATTTTGGCCAAACTGTAACAGCTCCAGACCGGTGGTCAGTCCTCAGGGGGAGAGAGGAAGCTCCGGTGGTCAGCGCACAACTGACCATCCCGGAAGAATTCGAATGCGATATTTCTGTTGTCGATCAAATGTTCGTTTCTCCCATTTTTGAAACAATCGATGACGGATCAGGGCTGGTAGACACCGAACCCAAAGGTGGATACATGGTGATCCTGAATTTTCTGGGCGCATTGAACTCCTCCTCCCTGTGCTCTTCGGAGTGCAGTGGGACAGGCGGACTGACACAGCCTGTGAACGCACGAGGGGCTGGAGTCAATACTGCCACCGGCAGCTACTCATCATCTTTCAATGATACCCCTCAAGGATCATTCCTTGTGGATCGATCCTACAGCTCGGAAAGCCCACATGAGAGTGCCCTGGGTTTAGGGTGGAGTCTTCCTTGGGAATCTTCCTTGACCACGAACTCAAGTGGGGAAGTCACACTCCGAGAGGAATCTGGATCTCAGTTGACTTTTGTCCCCGAAGTGGACGGATCCTACACCTCACCGACCGGAGCCACATCCGATCTGCGTGATACATCTGATGGTTGGGAGCTGGCCACTCTCGATCAACGGACACTGCGCTACGACGTCCAAGGCCACCTGACCTCGGTCACCAGCCGCGGGCAGCCACACCTTGCCGTGGACTACGCATCAGGTAAGCCCTCCCAGATCACCGACGCCTTTGGCGACCATTACCAACTAACGTATTCCAATGATCGCCTAACTCAGATCACACTCTCCGACAATCGGTACATCCAGTACGGATATACCGGTGAGAATCTCACCAGCGTTCGAGGACTGGACGGATCCACCACAAGTTACGGCTATGACTCCGAGGACCGGTTGACCACAATCACCGGACCTGACGACCACATCCTGTTGGATCTGGTCTACGACACCCAAGGCCGCGTCATCGAGCAGACCGACGCAGCGGGAACCGTAACCGAGTTCGACTACTCAACCAGCAACGGTTTCGACACCACACACACGACCACCCCTTCCGGTGGAATCTGGACGGACCTGTACTCAGGCAACGTCCTGTTCGCCGACATCGACCCGTTCGGCAACGCCACCAGCTACACCTACGACAAAAACCTCAACCTCACCTCGGTCCAGGACCCACTGGGACGCTACACCGACTACAGATATGATCCCTCCGGGCGGCTGACCCGCGTCTCCACCAGCGCGTCCCGCACCTCGTGGTCCTACGACGACGCCGGCAACATCGAGACCACAACAGATGGCGCCTCGCGTACCGTCTCCTACGAGTACACCGCCGACGGCCTCCTCCAGGCTGCAGTCGACGACCTGGACAACCGCACCGAGTTCACCTACACAGCCGAGGGCCTGCTGGAAACCGTCACCACACCACGGGACGAAACCACCAGCTTCGAATACGACGCCAACGGCAACCAGACAGCGGTAGTCCACCCCTCAGGGGCACGCGAAGAGCGCTCCTACGACCTGTCGGGGCGGCTAGCCACTGTTGTGGACCCGCGAGGCCAGGACAGCACGAACCCCGGGCAGTACACCACGGCTCTCACCTATGACGACGCTGACCGGGTCACCTCTCTGGCACTGCCGGGCGGCGGCACCGAGCACTACACCTACGACACCTACGGCAATCTGGAGACGTTCACCGACGCTGCGGAACGCACCACCTCCTATACCTACGACATCCCCGGACGCCTGGAAACGGTCACCGCGCCAGGAAACGGCACCACCTTCTACGCCTACGGCGATGCCGGGAACCTGGCTTCGGTCACCACTCCTGACGGCGGCACCACCTCCTACACCTACGACGAGGCGGACCGCCTGGTCAGCACGGTAACTCCGCGCGGCAACGCCGAAGGCGCGAACCCCGAGGACTTCACCTGGGCCTTCGGCTACGACGAGGCGGGACAGCGGACAACTATCACCGACCCACTCGAACAGACCACCGCTTACGTATACGACACGGACGGCCGTGTCATCCAGACCACCGACCCCCGCGGCATCGTTCGCGAAACCACCTATGACCTCAGCGGCCGAGTCAAGACCCTGGTGGACGGCACCGGCAGCACTGAGGCACGGTACTACGACGACGCCGGACAACTGATCCGTGTCAACGATCGGCGCAATAAGAACACCACTTACGACTATGACGCCGACGGCAACCTCACCGGTATAACGACCCCCACCGGTGCGACCACCACCTACACCTACAACGCCGATGGGCTGCCGATCACCGTGGTCGACCCCCGCGGCAACGCCGAAGGGGCGAACCCCGAGGACTTCACCTGGACCTACACCTATGACCAGGCAGGACTGCTGACCGACGTCACCGATCCGTTGGGCCACACCCGTTCCACCGTCCATGACGAGCGCGGGCTGGTTACAGAGATGGTCGACGCCCTGGGGGAAAGCACCACCTACACCTACGATGTCCTGGGACGTCTGTCCACGGTGACCGCACCTGACGGCGGCAGCACCGGGTACGCCTACGACCAAGCGGGGAACGTCGCCTCGCGTACCGACGCCAACGACAACACCACCGTCTACGAATACGACCCAGTCGGGCGCCTCACCTCAGTGACCGACCCTCTCGATCGCACCAGAGGGCTCACCTACGACCTCGACGGCAACCTCGTCGCTGAGAGCAACGCCCGCGGCCACACCACCAACTACACAGTGGACGCCCTGGGACGAACCACCAAGGCCGTCTACTCCGACGGCACCCCCACCGTCACACTCGCCTACAACGCCACTGGCCAGCCGACCCAGATTACTGACGGCACCGGCACACGCTCCTTCAGCGGCTTTGACGGTGAAGGCCGTCCCGGCACCCTCACCCTTCCCGGCGGGCAGGGGAGCATCGGCTACTCCTACGACAACGCGGGCAACATCGACTACCTGCGTGCTCCTAACAACCAGGGCACCCGTTACGGCTACGACGCCGACGGCCGCATGGTCTGGCAGGACATCGTCTACCAACACGAGACCACCTACGGCTACGACCTCGCAGGCAACCTCACCTCGGTCGCCAGCCCCACCGGAAACGGCCACCTCGAAACACGCACCTATGACACCGCCGGTCACCTGGACAGCGTCGCCACAGCACAAGGCACCGCCACCCTGTCGTCCTGGGAACTGACCCGAGACGCGAACGGCCAACCCCTACGTGTCGACTCAACGCGAGCTGGCCAGGAAAGCACCAGGCTCTTCGGCTACGACGACAACGGTCGACTCGTCCTGGAGTGCACAACCGCCCCCGAAGCCGAGTCCTGCACGCAGGGAGGCAATACCACCACAACCTACACCTACGACCAGGTCGGCAACCGCCTCACCGAACAGGCAGGCTCCCAGACCACCACCTTCACCTATGACGACACCGACCAGATCGCTACCGTCTCCAACGGCGGCATCACCACGGCCTACACCCACGACGCCGACGGCAACCTCACCTCCGACGGTTCCACCACCTACACCTACGACGCCCCCGGCCGACTCACCAGTGCTGACACCGCTGAGGGCACCTACTCCTACACCTACGACGCCGACGGCAACCGGACCACCGCCAGCCTCGACGGGCAACTCCAGCACAGCAACATCTGGGACGTCCTGCACCCCCTGCCCCAGATCATCAGCGACTACGACGGCACCGGTGCTCTGAACGCCACCTACACCTACAACCCCCGCGGCCAGGTCCAGACCCAGAACCACTCCGAAGCCGGATATCAGCAGTACCACCTGGACTGGCTCGGCTCGGTCGCCGACATCACCTCTGCCGACGGGACTCCCCAACACCGGTACAGCTATACCGGATTCGGCGTCACCGAGCACACCCAACCGGGCACCGAAGCGCCCTCCAACCCCTTCACCTACATCGGCCAGTATGCCGAACCCGGCGCGGGCCTGTACCTGCATGACCGCGACTACCGCCCCGGGTTGGGTCGCTTCACCACAGCCGATCCCGCGCCCCGCTCCGCTCTCACCCCCTACACCAGTGCCTACGCCTACGCCGAGAACCTCCCTACCTCCCTGACCGATCCTTCTGGCCGCTGCCCGATCTGCATCAGTATCGGGGTCGGTGCCGCTTTGGGCGCCGTCATCGAAGGCGGCATCTACGCCTACACCACCGATGACTTCACCTGGAGCGGCTTGGCCCAGTCCGTGGGAAGAGGCGCACTGTTCGGAGCGGTGGGCGGTGCCCTTATGCCCGGCGCAGGCAATCTCGTCGCCCGCGGTCTAGGACTGTACGGTGGGTCTGCGCTAGCTGTGTCCGCAGGGGTCAACGCAGGTGTGGGTGCCGGGTTCACCTGGGCGACTAACACGGTCCAGTGCCGCCCTACCAACCCCACTGATCTCCTCTTCGGAGCCCTCGGCGGAGCCGCTGGCAGCGCCATCTGGGGTAGATTTAGCCCGTATGGTCATGCCCTGGACCCAGAGATTCCCGGAATCATACCAGTTTATCGTCGACCGATAAATGCAACCGTCGGAGATTTGGACAACGACTGGACCCCCGGAAATATGCTAGATGATGATGCATTGAATGTTCTGCGGGGCCTCAGTGACAGGCAACTTATTCGAGCTGCAAACAACCCGAGACTTGAATTCTCATGGGACGGCTTGCGCCCGAGATGGGATCGCGACCCCTTTGGCATTGGAATCGATTCATCCCGGGGAAGGATCGACAATGGGAATCACAGGGCCACTGCACTCTTGGAGCGCCTCAATGATCCGAGCAGCTGGATTACTGCAGAGACTCCTATCAAGGTGGACTTCTACTGATGATCCTGGATGGGGGACGTTCTCAGAAAAAGTTACAGGACGCCCGCTTCCTGCCGCAATAAAATCAGCCACACGAGAACATCTCATTCTTCTATATGATCGCAAAAAGATAACAAGGCGAAGAAGGATTACTTTCGAAAAATTCCCAGAAGCCGCACAAGTATATATGCATATTGCATTCACGGAGTACCGCAAGGGTCGTCCATACCGAGTTGTCTGCCTCGTCCCAGAACTCTCCTACCAGTGGATATACATTGACATGGACCCCAAAGAGTATCTCCTTCTCGAGGATGCAGAAGTGTCGGATCTAAAACGAGTGGTGTGCGGAATTATTGAGAATTTCCAACACCAACCCCGCCCGCCTGCGAAGGTTAGCGGTGATGCTCAGTGCTTTCTTGAAGAAGACGTTCCGAGTCTTCCTTTGGCTTCACTGGCCTGCCGATCAATTTTTCGCGATTCCCCCATGCTGGTTGAGCCATTTTTTCCCTGAAAGGAGATTTCAGTTCTCCCGCCAATGCAGGGCTGTTTCGAAGTCAGGCTTGTGAGGCATTCGTGCTGTTCACAGGACTACAGCGACCCGGCCGCAGCACTTATCAACGAGCAACAGCTCCCACTAGCCCCCTAACACGACAGTTGTAGCTTGTTGTGTAATAGCCTGTGGCTGTGGCTGTGGCTGTGGCGGATGATATCTCAACACGAGACGTTTCAGCGTAGTAGGCAGGGTTGAACGAGCTGTTCGACAGGGGTCCTGACCAAGCCCTGGTGGTGTCAATTCGTTGAAGCAACGCCCTCGCCCTGGCCCTCCAACAGCTGCTTGTGGA
>NZ_JBHMIV010000048.1:0-31389 GCF_048060475.1 Nocardiopsis sp. LOL_012
GAGACGGTCAGGGCAAGGACCGCGCCGCTAGGCGTCCGTTGAGGGTGGTGGTGGGAGACGGGCGGGCCGAAGCGAAGCGGAGGTTCAGGCCAGCACAGCGCCACACTTTTCTGACCCCGGGGTGATGGACGGGGGCACCGCGCCCCCGGTTATGGTGTGCGGGGCCCAAGGGCCTGTGACAACTGCAACGCGGGAGCTCGCGCCATGGCGGGCTGAGAGGGCGGCTCAAAGGTGTCGCCGACCGCAGAACCTGTTCGGGTAATTCCGACGTAGGGAGGCATGCCATGACGTCCAGCGACGGTCGTTCCCCCGGTTCCGCTAGTGACGGCGGCCAGGTGACCACCGGTCCCATCATGGGATCGCGCAAGGTCTACCGCGAGATCGACGACCCCGCCGGTTTCACGCTCCGTGTTCCCCGGCGCAGGGTGGAGCTCAGCGACGGCAGCCACTTCGACCTGTACGACACCTCCGGCCCCTATACCGACCCCTCCGCCGACATCGACGTGCACCGCGGCCTGCCCCCGGCCCGGCGGCCGTGGATCGACTCCCTGCCGCCGGTGGGCGGGGCGGTCACACAACTGGCCCACGCCAAGGCCGGGACCATCACCCCCGAGATGCGCTTCGTGGCCGAACGCGAGGGCGCGGACCCCGAGTTCGTGCGCTCGGAGGTCGCCGTGGGCCGGGCGGTCATCCCGGTCAACCGCAACCACCCCGAGTCCGAACCGACCATCATCGGCAAGAACTTCCTGGTCAAGATCAACGCCAACATCGGCAACTCCGCCGTCACCTCCTCCGTGCCCGAGGAGGTGGAGAAGATGGTGTGGGCCACCCGGTGGGGCGCCGACACCGTCATGGACCTGTCCACCGGCAAGCGCATCCACGAGACCCGGGAGCGCATCCTGCGCAACTCCCCGGTCCCGATCGGCACGGTCCCCATCTACCAGGCGCTGGAGAAGGTCGACGGCGATCCCGCGCGGCTGAGCTGGGAGATCTACCGCGACACCGTGATCGAGCAGGCTGAACAGGGCGTCGACTACATGACCGTGCACGCCGGGGTCCTGCTGCGGTACGTGCCGCTCACCGCCCGGCGGGTCACCGGCATCGTCTCGCGCGGCGGGTCGATCATGGCCGCCTGGTGCCTGGCCCACCACCAGGAGAGCTTCCTCTACACGCACTTCGAGGAGCTCTGCGCGATCCTGCGCGAGTACGACGTCACCTTCTCCCTGGGGGACGGGCTCCGGCCGGGGTCGGTCGCCGACGCCAACGACGAGGCCCAGTTCGCCGAACTGCGCACCCTCGGCGAGCTCACGCATCTGGCCCGTGCCCACGACGTGCAGGTCATGGTCGAGGGGCCGGGCCACGTCCCCATGCACAAGATCGCGGAGAACGTGCGCCTGGAGGAGGAGCTGTGCGGCGAGGCGCCGTTCTACACGCTCGGCCCCCTGGCCACGGACGTCGCCCCCGGCTACGACCACATCACCTCCGCGATCGGCGCCGCGCAGATCGGGTGGCTGGGCACGGCCATGCTCTGCTACGTCACGCCCAAGGAGCACCTGGGGCTGCCCGACCGGGACGACGTCAAGACCGGTGTGGTCACCTACAAGCTCGCCGCGCACGCCGCCGACCTGGCCAAGGGGCACCCCGGGGCGCAGGAGTGGGACGACGCGCTGTCCAGGGCGCGGTTCGAGTTCCGCTGGCGCGACCAGTTCCACCTGTCCCTGGACCCGGAGACGGCGCAGGCCTACCACGACGAGACCCTGCCCGCCGAACCCGCCAAGACGGCGCACTTCTGCTCGATGTGCGGGCCGAAGTTCTGCTCCATGCGGATCTCCCAGGACGTGCGCGAGTACGCCCGGGAGCGGGGGCTGGACACCGTGGCGGCCGTGGAGAGGGGCATGGCGGAGAAGTCCTCGGAGTTCACCTCCTCGGGCGGCCGGGTCTACCTGCCGATGGCCGACTGAGCCGTGCGCGGGGTGCGTCGGTTTCCGGCGCGCCCCGCGCCTCAGCCGGGTTTGCGGGCGCTGGCCACCAGGTGCACGCCCACGTAGTCGTCGGACTCGGTGGCGCGCAGTTCCATCTCCACCAGGCGGCCCATCGATCTGGGGTCGCGGGCCAGCATCATCTCGACCGTGGAGGCCGACAGCACCGTGCGCGGCTTGAGCCACTCCAGTTCGAGCCCGGCGTCCGCCAGACACTCGGTGAGCTGTTCCGCGGTGAAGCAGCGGGTAATGGAGCCGTCCGGCCAGGGGACTAGGAGCACGTCGGCGCTGGGGGCGTGGCTGAGCTCGGGCCAGCAGTCCTGTTCGGCCAGCAGGGCCATGCCCAGTACCACGGAGTCCACGCAGGCGAGCACCCGGCCGCCGGGGCGCAGGACCCGCGTGATCTCCGCGAGGGAGGCCTCGGTCGCCAGTTGCCGGGACAGGACGCGGTTGTCGGCGATGACCCCGTCGAAGGACTCGGAGGCGAAGGCGCGCAGCAGGGCGGAGTCGCCCACGACGGAGCACATCCGGCCGCGTCTGGCGGGTCTGGGCGGGACCGCGCGCCCGTTCACGAGGGTCAGGGGGCGGCGCATGGCCATGTCCGGCGACGGCAGCAGGGTGACGACGTCGTGTCCGGAGGCGACGGCCCGGTGCGTGCCCTGGAAGTCGGGGCTCGACAGGTCGAGGAGCCTCGCGGGCGCGGAGGGGAGCCAGCCGCCGATCTGCGCTTCGGCGACGGCCCAGTAGAAGCGCCAGTAGTCCGAGAGCCTGTTGGGGGCGGAGAACTGGGCGGCCGGGGACCGGGGGCGATCGGCGGCCGGAGTCGAGGACGGTTGCACGTGCACTCCTCTCCCATCCTGAAATGGTCCTACCCGCACTCTCCCATGACTCACCTCCACAGACGCAGCCGATCAGCGAAGTTCGCGCTCCGAACGGAACCGGATCGGGGGTGAACGGGTGCCCTGTCACCGGAATCAGCCCGCAGAGAACGTTGTTGTGACCGTCACCGCGCGGGCGAGTACGCCCCGGAGACGCTTCCCTGGGAAGGAGGGCCATGCCGAGAGCCAGTGCGTGCCTTGAGAAGGAGCGTGTGTCGGTGCCACGCGACGGCGGTGCGTGGATTCCGTCGGCCGGACCGTATCTTTGGGGTATGGATGCTCCACCCGGGACCAGCGTAGGGAGGCCGACCGGCTTGGAACAGGGCCACGAGGAGGGCCAGGAGACGGTACGCGAGCGCGAGGAGCGCTTCGAGAGGGACGTGCTGCCCTTTCTCGACCAGCTCTACTCGGCCGGGCTGCGGATGACCCGCAACCCCGCGGACGCCGAGGACCTCGTCCAGGAGACGTTCGCCAAGGCGTTCGGTTCGTTCCACCAGTTCAAGCGGGGGACGAACCTCAAGGCATGGCTGTACCGCATCCTCACCAACACCTTCATCAACTCCTACCGCAAGAAGCAGCGGGAGCCCAAGCAGGCCGGGACCGAGGACGTCGAGGACTGGCAGTTGGCGCAGGCGGCCTCGCACACGGCCGCCGGGCTGAAGTCGGCCGAGGCCGAGGCACTCGAACACCTGCCGGACAGCGATGTGAAACGGGCGTTGCAGGAGTTGCCCGAGGACTTCCGGATCGCGGTGTACCTCGCCGATGTCGAGGGCTTCGCCTACAAGGAGGTCGCGGAGATCATGGGGACGCCGATCGGAACGGTCATGTCCCGGTTGCACCGTGGGCGCCGCCAGCTTCGTTCGCTTCTGGAGGAGTACGCGGTGGATCGTGGGTTCCTGCCGGTAAAGGCGGCCTCCGCCACCGCGGGGCGGGGCGCGTCCGGGGAGGGCCGGGGACAGGCGAGTGGGTCGGATCGGGGAGATCGGCGATGAGCGGCGGCCACGGCAAGGACAAGGACACCCCGTGCAGCGAGGTGCTGGACAAGCTCTACACCTATATCGACGGTGAGCTTGAGGACGACAACTGCGACCAGGTCCGCGAGCACCTGGACGACTGTCGGCCCTGTCTGGAGGAGTACGGCTTGGAGGAGGCCGTCAAGCGGCTGGTCGCCAAGCACTGCGGGTGCGACCCCGTTCCCATGGGCCTGCGGGACAAGGTCCTCGGACGGCTGGCGCGGGCCCGTGAGGAGTATGCGGCGCGTGAGGCGGGAGTGGAACGGCCCGGGACCCCCACCTGACTCGGGGGCGCGAAACGGCGGGCGCACGGGGCGGCGGTGTCGGAGAATTCTCCGACACCGCCGCCCCGTATCGTGCGCGGAGTGCGCGTGCCGCAGATGAGCCATTAAAGTCGAATGTCATGCTATGGGCGTTCTGTCATTATTATTATTGTTTATTGGATTATTCCGTATTCCTGATGTGGTTTTGGTCGACTTGCGGGCAGGCTGGTTCCGCCGCTGTGCGGCGACACGCCCGGTGGCGCGTCCTTCTTTCGTGTCGTGATCGACTCGGAATGATTTTTCCCGTCGATCTTGGTCGCCGTATGATGGTGTGACCATGTGTAGTCATGACTGGTGGGTATAGGTGTCCTACTGTGCGGATTTCTCCGTGGGGGTCGGGGGTTGCGCGGTCTCAGTCGCTCTTCTGGTGTTACGTAGAGTTAGATCGATGGTTTCCTAATTGAATTAATACTTCCATATGATGGAATCATCGATGCTCTTCTGGGTGTGTTCGGGGTACGGTTCGGGTCATGGGTAATCGGGTGGCCACGCTTGGCCGTTAAACTGGACTCCATATCCAACGAATGGGGTAATTTATTCCGCGTGTCCAGGGAGTGGGCACGTGTGTGACTCGGGGGAGAGGGGACAACCGTGTTCATCGGTATGGTGCACGTCGTGATGATGGTTCTTTGGTCGGTATCCGCCTTCGCCGGATGGTCCTGGTGGTAGAACAGAACCGGTGAAATCATGACAGTCTGAGTCGTCGTCGGCAGGGGGTGAACGGGGGTGCGGGCTCTTCCCGGTGGCGCACGCGTCTATGTCGGAACCATCATCGCCAGCGCCGTCGCCATCGTGTTGGTCGGGCCGTATTCGGGGATCCACCTCAAGACACTGGTCCTGGTGGCCGTCCTCTTCGTGGTCGCCGAGTCCATCAGTACGATCGTCGTCTCACACGGCAAGATGGGCATGTCGCCGAGCTCGGCGGTATCGCTCGCCGCTGTCGTCCTGGTCGGGCCCGTGGGCGCGGCGGCGGTGGGGTTCGCCTCCTGCCTGACCATCCGCAGACAGAACCTGGTGAAACGGCTCTTCAACGGGGCCCAGTTCGCCTTGGCCGGATATGCTGCCGGGCACGCCTACCTCCTGTGCGGAGGCAGCGTGGGCCCGCTGGCGCGGGAGGACTTCCCGGCCGTCATAGCGCCCTACCTCGTCGCGGTCCTGACCCACACCGCGGTCAACTCCGCCCTCGTCGGCGCGCTGATGTGGACACTGGGTGGCCAGCGGCCCCAGGGCAGGCGCCCGGTCAACTGGCGTCCGCTGGCCGCCGTCGAACTGTCCTCCATCGGCTACCAGATGCTGGGCCTGGCCATCGCGGCCGTGTGGGGCGGGGTCGGCGTCATCGCTCCGCTGATGGTCCTGCTGCCCCTGTTCATCGCCCGCTGGACCTTCGCCCAGCAGGCGGCCGAGGCGCGGGCCCACGAGGCCACCCTCGCCACCCTGTGCCAGGCGGTCGAGACCAAGGACCACTACACCCGCGGCCACTGCATGCGCGTGGCCGAGGCATCCGCGATGATCGCGCGGGAGCTCGGCATGCCCGCCGAGCGGGTGCAGAAGATCCGCTACGCCGGGATGCTGCACGACATCGGCAAGCTCGGGGTGCCCACCAAGGTGCTCCAGAAGCAGGGCAGGCTCACCGACGAGGAGTACGCGGTCATCAAGCTGCACCCAACGCGCGGCTACGAGATCGTCCGCGAGATCAGCTTCCTCGACGAGGCTCTGGACGGGATCCGCCACCACCACGAGAAGCTGGACGGAACCGGCTACCCAATGGGGCTGGTGGGGATGGAGATCCCCGAGTCCGCCCGCATCATCAGCGTGGCCGACGTGTTCGACTGCCTCACCTCCACCCGCTCCTACAAGAAGGCGTGGCCGGTGGACGAGGCCATCGCCGAACTGCGCAACTGCGCCGGGACCCAGTTCGACCCGCGGATGGTGGAGGCGCTCGTGCGGGCCGTCGCCCGCGAGGGCTGGAGCACACCCGACGTCGCCGAACCGCCCGGCGGCAGCTACACGGTGCCCGAACAGGGCTCCCCCGCCGACGACCGGGCCGCGGCGCGCGGCGGCGACGCGCCCGCCGAGGCAGTGACCGGCGGGCGCGAGTGATGGCGGAGGAGCGGGAGACCGGGGAGCCGCCCTCCCGGCGGCCCCTGACCGGCCCCGAGGGCGGCGCGCTCCGGCATCACCGGCCCCACGGCCCCTTCTGGCGGACCACGCGCCCCCTGCGGGCCGTGCTCGTCGGCGCGGCAGGTGCCGCGGCGCTCTTCGCCCTCGTCTCGACCGCGGTGCACGGCACCGTCCAGCCCTACGTCGCCCTGGCCTTCTGCCTGGTCATCACGGGCGGCGAGATGTCGCGCATCACCCTGCCCGGCCACCGGGAGGTCGCCCCCATCGCCTCGGCGGGCGCGATCAGCTACGCGCTGCTGATCAGCCTGGGCGGCGACCCCGTCCAGCACCCGGCGGCCCAGGTGATCGCCGTCGTCTCCCTGGGCATGGCGCTGGGGGAGCTGCCCTACGTCGCGGTCGGCCGCGGGCCGCGGGTGGAGGACCTCGCCCGCCGCCTGCTCACCGTGGTGCTGATCGCCGTGCTGTTTCGCCCGCTGGCCGACACGCTCTCCCTGACGGAGGCCTCGGTCGGGCTCAGCGCACTGATGACCCTCCTCGTGATGTGCGCCTGGCTGGTCGACGCGGTGGTGGCCGCGGCGGTGCGCGCCGAACGGCTGCGCACCGGCCTGCTGGTCGCGGCCCGGGACGAGGTGCGCGCCCAGTTCGCCACGGGGGCCGCCATCGGCGCGAGCGGGGTCCTGATCGCCCTGGCCTGCACCGTCACCGGCCTCGTGGGCCTTCTGGTGTTCAGCGCCCCGCTCCTGGTCTCCCAGATCGCCTTCCGGCGCCACGCGGTGGTGCGCCGTACCTACCTGGAGACGGTGCGCGCGCTGTCCAGGGTCACCGAGGTCGGCGGCTACGTGGAGAACGGCCACTCCCGCCGCGTCAGCCACCTCGCGCACGGGATCGCCTGTGAACTGGGCTTCTCCGAGGACCGGCTCCTGGAACTGGAGTACGCGGCCCTGATGCACGACATCGGACAACTGTCCCTGCACGAGCCCATCGCCGGAGGGGCGACCGTCCTGTCCTCGCCCAAGGAGCAGCGCCGGATCGCCGAGCTCGGGTCGGCCATCATCCGCCAGACCGGCGTCCTGGACGAGGTCGCCGAGATCGTCCGTCGCCAGTGCGAGCCCGTGGCCGGGGACGGCGAGGCCGGCGCGCCCCCGCTGGGCAGCCGGATCATCAAGGTCGCCAACGCCTTCGACGACCTGGTCGGCGGGAGCGACGACGAGGTCCGCCGCGCGGCCGTCCTGGAGCGGCTCCGCATGGACACCGACAGCGAGTACGACCCCAGGGTCGTGGACGCCCTGGCGACCGTCCTGGCCCGGGCCTGAAGCCCTCGCGTCAGTCTGTCGGGGGGCGCAGGCGTGTGACGAACTTATACCGGTCGCCGCGGTACAGGGACCGCACCCACTCCACCGGGTGCCCGTCGCCGTCGAAGCTGTGCTGGCAGTGCAGGACCAGCGGCAGCCCCACGTCCACCCCCAGCAGCCGCGCCTCGTTGGGTGTGGCAAGGACCGTCTCGATGGAGGCCTCGGCCTCGGCGAGCGACACGTCGTAGGCGCTCGCCAGGGCCTCGTAGAGCGATGCGTAGCGGTCGAGCTGGCGTCGCAGTCCGGGGAAGCGCCGCGCGGCCAGGTGCGCCGTCTCCACAGCCATCGGTTCGCCGTTGGCCAGCCGTAGCCGCTCGATTCTCAGCACGCGCCCGCCCGAGCGGATCGCCAGGAGCTCGGCGAGCTGGTCGTCGGCGTTGATGTAGCTCACGTCCAGGATCCGGGTGGCCGGGTGCAGCCCGTGCGCCCGCATCTCCTGCGTGTAACTGGTCAACTGGAGGATCTGGGCGACCTTCGGCTTGGCGACGAACGTGCCCTTGCCCTGGATGCGCAGGAGGCGCCCCTCCACCACCATCTCGGTCAGCGCCTGGCGCACGGTGGTCCTGGAGGTTCCGAACTGCGTCGCCAGGGCCCGCTCCGGCGGTACCGGGTTGCCCGCGGGCATCGCCTCGATGAGCTCCAGGAGCTGCTTCTTCACCTGGTAGTACTTCGGCACCCGCGGGTTGCCGTCCAGTGTGCGTTGACCTGCCATCGGTCTCCTCCAAGGCGTCCCGCTCGGTCCACACGCCTCGCCGCGGCGGTCGGTCGGGCGGTACGAAGACCGCCGATTGGTGTGGACCACTGGTCGAGTGCGTACCTCTTGAGTATGCACGCCTTCATGGGATGATTTGTGAGTGCCTCACCTCAGTGATCTCATCCGGCGACACACGCCGCTCAAGCAGGCGGACATGGAGTGGATCCAGTCCCTGGTCTCGGACTGGCAGCTCCTCGCGGACCTGTCGTTCGCCGATCTCGTCCTGTGGGTGCGCCTGCGCGACGACGACGGTTGGATCGCGGTCGCCCAGATGCGCCCGACGACCGGCCCGACGGCGTTCCAGGACGATCTGGTGGAGACGGTGCTGCGGGACGACATGGGCGACCCCTCCTCCGCCAAGCCGATGCCGCGCGCGGTCGGCCGCCTGGCCCTCATCGACCGCGCCTGGCGTGAGGGGCGCATCTGCCGGGACGGCGACCCCGACTGGTCGGGGGGTGTGCCCGTGCGCGAGGAGACCGTCCCGGTGCGCCGGGGCGACCGCCTCATCGGGGTCATCCAGCGCAGTACCAACCTCAGTTCGGCGCGCACCCCCAGCCGCCTGGAGCTCACCTACCTCCAGAGCGCCGGGGACCTGGCGCAGATGATCGCCGAGGGCGCGTTCCCCTTCAGCGACCAGGGGCCCCTCATGGTCCGCTCGCCCAGGGTCGGCGACGGGCTGCTGCGGCTCGACCAGAACGGCGAGGTGGTCTACGCCAGCCCCAACGCGCTGTCCGCCTACCGCAGGCTGGGCCTGGCCGCGGACCTGGTGGGGGCGCGCCTGGACCGCACCACCCTCGAACTGGCGGCGCAGGGCGAGGCACGGGACGAGGCGCTCACCTACACCGCCAGCGGCCGGGCGCCGCAGGAGGCGGAGGTGGACGCGCGGGGCGTCACCGTCCAGTTGCGCTCGATACCGCTGGTCATCGACAAGGTGCGCATCGGAGCCCTGGTGATGGTGCGCGACGTCACCGAACTACGGCGGCGCGAGCGCGAGCTGATGACCAAGGACGCGACCATCCGGGAGATCCACCACCGGGTGAAGAACAACCTCCAGACGGTGGCGGCGCTGCTGCGCCTGCAGGCCCGGCGCCTGGACGTGCCCGAGGCGCGCGCGGCGCTGGACGAGGCCGTCGGCCGGGTGGGCTCGATCGCGATCGTGCACGAGATGCTCTCGCACACGCCCGACGAGGTCGTGGACTTCGACGACATCGCCGACCGGGTCATGCAGATGGCCGCCGAGGTCTCCTCGACCGGCGGCACGGTGGTGCCCCGGCGGACCGGCGGGTTCGGCCTGCTGTCGGCCCTGGTGGCCACACCGCTGTCGATGGTGCTGGCGGAGCTGGTGCAGAACGCGGTGGAGCACGGCCTCGGGCAGGGCCCCGGCAACATCGAGGTCAGGGTACGCCGCTCGGACGCGGTGCCCGGCGGTGCCAAGGCGGGCGTTCTGGAGCTGGCGGTCTCCGACGATGGCGGGGGGCTGCCCGAGGACTTCGACCTGGAGGGGACGACGAGCCTGGGTCTGCAGATCGTGCGGACCCTCATCGTGGGCGAACTGGGGGGGACCCTGGCGGTCGAGCCGAGGGACGACGGCGGTACGGAGGTGGCGATCAGCCTGCCCGTGGAGCACGAGGAGGGGTCACTGCCCTAGCATCCGCCGGGTCGCCTTAGCTGCGTACCATCGGGCGCCGCGCCAGGCCGCGCCTGCGCATCGCGCGCCGTTCGTCCTCGCTGGTGCCGCCCCACACGCCGCCGTCCTGTCCGCTCTCCAGGGCCCATCTCAGGCAGGCGGAGCTGACGGGGCAGCGGCGGCAGACCTCTTTGGCCTCTTCGATCTGGATCAGTGCGGGGCCGAAGTTGCCGATGGGGAAGAAAAGCTCGGGGTCTTCGTCACGGCAGGCTGCTTCGTGGCGCCAGTCCATGCGGTCCACTCCTCACGGTGAGGTGATCGGGGGTTGTGAACTTTTTCACGATCAAGGTGCGCGGGGCGCCCGGTGGAAGGTTCCCACCGGAGGGGGTAGGCCGGGACGGATCGTGTTCCACACACGGCCATGTGGGAAGCGCCCGATTAACTCGCCCGTAACTCGAGGCGATATCTTGAGCGTGACAGGCTTCGGAAGCCGGTGCAAGAGTTGCCCGGCTCGGAACTCCCCGATCGGCGTGTCGGATGCGTCACACGGTCTGTTAATAATCGCTTTCTTGACCGTTAACAGAAGATGCGTAGCGCCTTCGGTACGGAGTGAAAGGTGACCCGTTCGCGCTCACCCAGGTACTCGCCGTCGATTTCGAACGCCCTGGGATGGGACGAGGAGATCTCCAGTGACCCCAGGTCATGCCAGGTGGTGTAGCCTTCCCCCTCCGCCGGCAGACCCTTGGGGAACAGCATCTGTGAAAGCACCCATCCCACCGCGGTATGTGAGGAGTCGGTCAGCGCGAACGCGTCCAGGCCCAGCTCGAAACGCGAATCCGGGGTCGGCTGGAGTGGCAGCGCACCCGCGTACGTCCACGGTGTGGTGTTGGTGACGATGGCGAAATACGAGCCCTCCAGAACCGAGTCCTCGGTGACCACTCGCAGGGACGGATCCCTGATGTCACCGCGGAAGAACAGCTTCATGGCGGCTTCCGCGTACAGCGCCGGCGTGGCCTTGCGCCCCTGGGACCGCTCGTGCTCCACCAGTTGGACCACGTCCGCGTCCCACCCGAACCCCGCACAGAACGTGAAGTAGCGGTCGTCCTCGCCGCTGGTGATCCGGCCCAGGTTCACCTCGCGCTCACGGCCCTGCCGGAGCGCCTCCATCGCCGTCTGCGCCGCCTCGACGGGGTCGCCGGGCAGGCCGAGCGAGCGCAGGAAGACGTTGGCGCTTCCGCCGGGGATCACCGCGTAGCGGGGGCGCGGCGGCCCCTCCGGGGCGGCCAGGAGCCCGTTGACCACCTCGTTGACGGTGCCGTCGCCGCCCAGGCTCAGCACCGCGCCGAACCCGTCCCCGGCCGCGTCCCGGGCGAGCGTGCTCGCGTGGTCGCGGTGGGCGGTCTCGACCACGGTGAGGTCCAGTTCCTGGGCGAGTACGTCGACGATCGCCTCCCGGATACGGGGCGTGGCCGTCGTTGCCTGGGGGTTCACGATGAAGAGGGCGCGCACGCCCTCAGTCTAGGAGCTGTCCCCGAAGGCTGTGCTGTGCCCCGGGGCGCCGAAGCCGCCCGGCGACGGGCGGAGCGGAGGTTCCAGGAGGGCTGCCGCCGGGGGCGTATAGGCTTTCCGGGTGTCTACACGTCCCTTCACCGTCGTCGTCGCGGCGGTACTGGAAGCCCTGGTCGGGGCGGCGGCCGCGGCCGGCGGCCTGTACAGCCTCTTCACCGCGTTCTCGGGCCGGGCCGCCTCGCTCACCTCGGCGCTGCCGCTCGCCCTCCTGGGGGTGGGAGTCGGCGCGCTCCTGGTGTACGTGTCGGTGGGCCTGTGGCGGCTGCGGGAGTGGGCCCGCACACCGGTGGTCGTCACCGCGCTGTTCCTCGCGGTGGTCTCCTACTACATGTTCACCAGCGGACAGCACGCGATCGGCGGGGTCATGCTCGCCGTGGCGCTGGGCGCCGGCGGGGCGGTCCTGGCCCCGCCGACGACCGCGGCGCTCTTCCCCCCACACGAGGGGGAGTAGCCCCGCGGTCGTCGGCCCGGGTACGAACCGGGAGACACCGTCTAGTCGTCCGTGGTGAGCGCCTGGCGCAGTTGGGCCAGGGTGCGCGCCAGCAGGCGCGAGACGTGCATCTGGGAGATGCCCAGCTCCTGGGCGATCTGCGACTGCGTCATGTTGCCGAAGAAGCGCAGCAGCAGGATGCGCTTCTCCCGCGGGGGCAGTTGCTCCAAGAGCGGTTTGAGCGACTCGCGGTACTCGACGCCCTCCAGCGACTCGTCGACGATCCCCAGGGAGTCGGCGACGGCCGGGGCGTCCTCGTCCCCGCTGTCGGGCGCGTCCAGTGACACGGTCGAGTAGGCGTTGGCGGACTCCAGGCCCTCCAGCACCTCCTCCTCGGTCATCTGCAGGTGCGCCGCCAGTTCCGCCACGGTGGGGGAGCGCCCCTCCCGCTGCGACAGGTCGCTCACGGCCTTGGTGAGTGAGAGCTTCAGCTCCTGGAGGCGGCGGGGGACCCGCACGGCCCAGCCCTTGTCGCGGAAGTGCCGCTTGATCTCACCGACGATGGTCGGGGTGGCGTAGGTGGAGAACTCCACCCCGCGTTCGAGGTCGAACCGGTCGATGGACTTGATCAGCCCGATCGTGGCCACCTGGGTGAGGTCGTCCAGCCACTCGCCGCGGTTGCGGAAGCGGCGGGCCAGGTACTCGACGAGGGGGAGGTGCAGTTCCACCAGCTCGTCGCGGATCCGGCGCCGCTCCTCCGAGTCCTCGTCGAGCTCGTTCAGGCGCTCGAACAACTGTCTCGCACGGGCCCGGTCGGGCACGGCGTGCTCGGTCTTCGCTGTCAGAGCGGGCCCCCTTTCGCTCACGTGGACTCCAGCGTGCCGCGGTGCTTGCACAGGACGATGTGGACGCGGTCGTCCACCCCGACACCCGCGTCGACGTCCCCGGCCAGCGCGGACAGGACGGTCCAGGCGAAGGTGTCGCGCGCCGGCAGGCGTCCGTCCGCGGTCATGACCGAGACGGAGATGCGCATCGCCTCGGGGGTGAGTTCGAACTCTGTGGTCAGTTCTGTGCCGGGCAGCGCCTGGGTGAGCAGCATGGCGCATGCCTCGTCGACCCCGATACGCAGGTCCTCGATCTCGTCGAGGGTGAAGTCGAGGCGTGCGGCCAGACCCGCCGTCGCCGTCCGCAGGACGGACAGATACGCGCTGTCCGCGGGCAGCGTGACGGTGACGGCGTCCCGGATTCCGATGGCGTCGGCCGTGGGCACAGCGGTTTCTTCGGTCACGTCCCTCCTTCGGGGGGCGAGGTTGCCGCTTGACTGCAATGTATCTCGTTTCGCCCTCCCCCCGCCGCAGGGAAGCGGGATCGTGTCCGCGCGCGGAGCTCTGAACACGGCGGGGAGCGCCGGTTCGGGCTTTCGGGAAGAACCGCGGCGGCGCGTGCGTCGCCCCGTGCGGCGGTCAGTCCGGCCGGGTGGCGACCATCCGTTCGACCGTCCCGAACCCGAGGTGGTCGTGGTGGCCCACGTCGAAGCCGGCGGCGGTCGCGGAGTCCCGGTGGAGGGTGCGCGCACGCTCGCGCCGCCTCTCCTCCGAGGGCAGCCGCGAGTGGGTGATGTGGTCGACGAACAGCAGGCGTCCCCCGGGCACCAGCACGCGGTACATCTCGGCCATGGCGCTGTGCCGGTCGGCGACCACGCTCAGGCCCATCACGCACACCACGGTGTCGAAGGTCTTGTCGGGGAACCCCATGGCCTGGGCGTCGCCCTCGACGAGGCGGACCAGGGCCCCCAGGTCCCGCGCGGTCTCGCGGGCCCGCGCCAGCATCTCCGGGTTGAGGTCGAGGCCGGTCAGCCGGGCCTGGGGCGGGTAGTGGCGGAGGTTGCGCCCGCTGCCCACGGCGACCTCCAGGGTCTCTCCGCGGGCCCCCGAGCACAGGATCTCCCGGGTGCGTCTCAGTGCGGGGGGCTCGAACATCCCGCTCAGGGCGTCCAGGGCCGCCCGGCGGTTCCAGGTCCTGCGTGCGCGCTCGGTGAGCGGGTCCATGTCGTCCCCTGAAAGCGATGAGGATGCCCCTGCGCAATGACTCTGCGACCAGTGAGGCGTCGGGTCAAGTCGCGTGGCGGGTGTTTCCCTGAACAGAGCGGGACCGCCCCTGATGAACACGCGGAGGGACGGGTTCGGGTTGAGCGATTCACTTGTGATATGGGTCACATTACACGAAGGGGGGCGTCCGACACGCCGAACACGCCTGTTCCGGCGGAGCCACAGCCGTTTTCAGATACTTCGAAGCCATGTGTCGCATGAGCGGATGTTTCGGTGTGGTCTATAGTTCGCGCCCCGCGATTCTCCTTCGGGCTCCGTTATGAGAGAATCACGGCACGGGTCAACCCCGTGAGAGGCGGCCGCACTGCACTCGCATAAGAGTCCAGCGAAGAACGCCCCTCCCCGGACACCCCGCCGTGGCACCGGCGGCCCACTGTCCCGGAGGGCTCCCCTAGCACTCACACGTCTTCGCGTGCGGCATCGCCACTGTCGAGTCCGCCCACGTCATGGCCGGCGTCGGGCGTACAGCGAAACCTGAGGGGTTTGAAAAGTTGTCCACTGATGCGCATTCCCATTCCCTGAACGACCCCACCGAGCTGGACAGGGATCCCGCCTTCGCGATGCACCGCGGCGGGAAGCTGCACGTCACCTCCTCCGTCGAGGTGAACGACCGCGCGAGCCTGGCCCTGGCCTACACACCCGGCGTCGCCCGCGTCTGCGACGCCATCGCCGAGAACCCCGAGCTCGTCGACACCTACACCTGGAAGAGCGGCCTCGTCGCCGTCGTCACCGACGGCACCGCGGTCCTGGGGCTGGGCAACATCGGCCCCGAGGCCTCGCTGCCCGTCATGGAGGGCAAGTCGCTGCTGTTCAAGCAGTTCGGCGGCGTCGACTCCGTGCCGATCGCCCTCACCTGCACCGACGTCGACGACTTCGTCGAGACCGTCGTGCGCATGGCCCCGTCGTTCGGCGGCATCAACCTGGAGGACATCTCCGCGCCGCGCTGCTTCGAGATCGAGCGCAAGCTGCGTGAACGACTGGACATCCCGGTCTTCCACGACGACCAGCACGGCACCGCCATCGTCACCGTCGCCGCGCTCCAGAACGCCGCGCGCCTCACCGGGCGCACCCTCGGCGACCTGCGCGCCGTGGTCTCCGGCGCCGGAGCCGCCGGGGTCGCCGTCACCAAGATGCTCCTGGACGGCGGGATCGGCGACATCGCCGTGGCCGACTCCAAGGGCCTGATCCACCAGGGCCGCGAAGGGCTGACCCCCGTCAAGCAGGAGCTGGCCGAGATCACCAACGAGGCCGGTCTGCAGGGCTCCATCGAGAGCGCGCTCAACGGCGCGGACGTCTTCATCGGGCTGTCGTCGGGCGAGGTCCCCGAGGAGGTCGTGGCCACCATGGCCAAGGACTCCATCGTCTTCGCCATGGCCAACCCCAACCCGGAGGTCC
The DNA here is from genome assembly GCF_048060475.1 of Nocardiopsis sp. LOL_012. NCBI lineage: Bacteria > Bacillati > Actinomycetota > Actinomycetes > Streptosporangiales > Nocardiopsidaceae > Nocardiopsis > Nocardiopsis sp. LOL_012. The sequence continues at coordinate 15,550 of NZ_JBHMIV010000048.1, forward strand.
ACCCCGACGTCGCCCGCAAGTACGCGAGCGTCGTCGCGACCGGGCGCAGTGACTTCCCGAACCAGATCAACAACGTCCTCGCCTTCCCCGGCGTGTTCCGCGGCGCCTTCGACGCCGGCGCCGGCGACATCACCGAGAACATGAAGCTGGCCGCCGCCACCGCGCTGGCCGAGCTGGTCGGCGACGACCTGTCCGCCGACTACGTCATCCCGGGCGCCTTCGACGAGCGGGTGGCCCCGGCCATCGCGGCCGCCGTCGCCGAGCAGGCGCGCAAGGACGGCGTCGCCCGGTAGAGGGACCGTTCCCGGGACGGGCCCGAGGAGCGCGCCCCCGCGCCGCCCCTCGGGCCCCTCCCGTGCCGGCCGGTTCCCGTTCAGCCGTCCCGGCGCTCGTCCTGCTCGCCGACGGCCGTGCCCCACGGGTCGGCCGACCCCTCGGGCCCCGGCCGGGACTCGGGTTCCCCCGGCCCTTCGGCGGTCCCCGAAGGGGCCGTCTCCGGTTCCTGTTCTGTCGTCTTGGACGCCTCCCGGGGCTGCTGCGGTTCTGGCGAACCGCCGGAGCCGGTGGGTGCCTCGTCCCCGCCGCCCCTCCCGGGCGGACCCCAGCGGCCCATGTCGCGGCGGATCACCTCGACGGTCTCGTCCAGGATGCGCTTCAGATCGTTGACGGCCGCCTCGCCGACGTGGCCCGCCTCGTGCGCCACGTCGCGTACCCGGTCGGTGAAGTCGCGCAGGGCCTGGTCGAACTCGGGGCTCTTCGTCTGTCCGCGGCCCCAGACGGTGCCCAGCCCTCCGAGCCCCTGGGTGAACCGCTCCCACTCGCGTGCCCACGGGCCGCCGTCGCCGCAGGCGCGCTCCTTGTCCCCGGTGCCCTGGTCGCCGGTTCGCGTGGCGGAGGGGTCCTCGGCCTGAGGGGCCTGCCCGGAGCCCTCGGCGCGCTCCTGCCGCGTGTCCGCGGACTCGGGCTCCGGTCGGCGTGTGCCCGAACCGGTGTACGTCAGTTCCTCGCGCAGCGAGCTGATGGTGGCGCGCACGTCCTGCTTGACCGCCCGCGCGATGTCGCGTACCGAATCGGTGATCTCCCGCTCCAGGTCGGCCAGGTCGCCCTCACGTGCGCGCAGCTCCTCGCGCCCCTTGTCGGTGAGGCGGTAGACCTTGCGGCCGCCCTCCTCGGTGTGGGCGACCAGGCCCTCCTCCTCCAGGCGGGCCAGGCGCGGGTAGATGGTACCGGGGGAGGGCGAGTACACGCCCAGGAAGCGGTCCCGGAGCAGGCTGATGATCTCGTAGCCGTGCCTGGGGCTCTCGTCCAGCAGTTTGAGCAGGTACAGCCGGAGTCTGCCGTGGCCGAACATGGTACTCATTCAGGCCCCCTCGGGGATCGCCGCGGGTGCCTCGGGCGCACGGCGCAGCAGCGCGGTCCGTCCGGACACGGTGCGGGTGGAGATGGTCGCTGGGTCGACGCCGGGGCCGATCTTCCCGCTCAGCGCCTTGCGTGCCGGGGCCTCACGTCTATCCAGCGAGAAGTCGCTGTCCAGCTTGCCGGTGACCGAGTGCATCTCGACGGCGGCCGAGGTCTCGGCGGGCACCCGCAGCGCGATCTCGCCGGAGACGGTGTTCAGCCGGACCCGGCCGGAGGGGGCGAGGTCGGTGTCGGCGAGGATCTGGCCGGAGGCGGACTTGGCGTCGAACCCCGACAGCCGTCCGCCAGCGACCGCGAGCGGGCCGTTCACGCTGCTGAAGCTCAGGGTGCCCGACGGATTGCGCAGCGACGTCTGGCCGGTCGCCGTGCTGATCTCCGTGGTGCCCGACGCGTCGTCGAGGGTGATCTCCCCGGACGCGGTCCGGATGGAGGTGCGGGCCCTGAGACCGGCGGCGACCACGGCCGCGCTGACCGTGTTCACCTCGACCGGGCAGCCCGCAGGGAGCCGCAGGTTCACGGTGGCCTTGCGCCCGCCCATGCCCTTGTAGCCGTTGAGCTGGATCGGTTTGAGCCGGTCGAGGAGCCCCTGGCCGGTGAGGTCCTCGTAGGTGATGGTGAGGATGCCCGCCTCCTGGGTCGCCAGGACGGGGCCGCCGGTGATGTCGCTGATCTCGAAGGTGACCGGGTCGTCGGTCGGGAGGATGTTGACGTGACCGCCGATGATGCGGACGCGCAGTGCGACGATGCCGTCCAACGTGTGCGTCAACGGCTTGTCGATGGTCCAACGTGCCATCGTGCACCCTTTCGCTCGCTCGTGCTTTCACGATATGTCGCGAGTCAGGGGAACTCAAGATATGTCGCGGATCTGCGGGTTTGTTCAGGGGGGAGTGGGGGTGGCCCCTGAGATGAACCGATGTCTGTTCTGTGACGTTTCATGCATGTGTATCCGCTTGGATGGGTGGACATTCCCCACAGGAGTCACAGATGCACCCTTCCCCCGGGCAAGAGCCCGTCCAGATCTCGGCCCGACCGATCGTGATCGGAGCCGACCCGCGGAGACGTCGGCGGTTGCCGCACGCCCTCAGGTTCCTGCGGGCCCTGCTCGTCCTGGCCGCCCTCTACCAAGGGCTGGCCCTCGTCAGCACCGTGGTCCTCCTGCTGGACTGGTACTCCTCCACCCCGACCCTCACCACACGCGCGATCGTCGGGAGTGACTTCGACGCGGTCCGCCTCTGGTTCTGGATCGTGATGTACACGCCCCTCGTGTTCCTCTACGCCTACGCCGTCGAACGGCTCACCAAGGGGGCGGGGCAGCGGGCGGTCCTGGTCACCCTGGCCGTCCACGCCGTGCTGCTCGCGGTCGACACGGCGATCATGACCGCCATGGAACCGCCGAGCGGCCTGCTCGTCACTGTGCTCGCCTGGCTGATCATGACCACCATGCGGCTGCTCATCCCCGGGTTCTTCCTCCTGGTACTGCGGCTGCCCAGCAGCAAGGAGGCGTTCCGGGAGAGGGCCGAACACCGGTAGGGGTAGCAGGCACGCGCAGGGGCCCGGGAGGATTCCCGGGCCCCTGCGTCACTCACTATTCGTCGTCCTCGTCGTCCAGCCGGGCCAGCCAGGTGGCCAGGCGGTCGACGGGGGTCTCGAACTCGGGGTGCACGTCGGTGAACACCCGCAACTGCTCGGCGAGCCAGGCGAAGCTGACCTCCTCGCCGCCGCGGCGGTTCTCCAACTCCTCGATTCCGCGATCGGTGTAGTACATGCTGTGCTTTCTACGCCCTCGCAGGCTCGGTCGGGGCTCGGGGCGCGGAGAACCGGCCTCTTCGTCGTCGCTAGTCCGCAGGCGGGAACACCGTGTCCACCAGGGCGCGCTGCTCCGCCTCGTGCCGCTTGGCCGAACCGGCGGCCGGCGCCGAGGACGCCGGACGCGAGATCCGGGTGAACGGACGGTCGAGCTGCTCGGAGAAGACCAGCGCCACGAACGGCCACGGGCCCATGTTCGCGGGCTCCTCCTGGACCCACAGGACCTCGCCCGCCTTCGGGTAGGCCTTGAGCTGCTCGCGGATCTCCTCGATCGGCAGCGGGTAGAGCCGCTCCGTGCGGATGATCGCGGTGTGCTTGTCCCCGCTCTTGCGGCGCGCCGCATCCAGGTCGTAGTAGATCTTGCCCGAGCACAGCACCACCCGGCGGACCTTCTCCGGAGCGATGGAGTCGTCGGTGATCAGCGGACGGAAGTGGCCCGTGGTGAAGTCCTCGGCGGCCGAGACCGCGGCCTTCAGCCGCAGCAGCGACTTGGGCGTGAAGACCACCAGCGGGCGCTCCAGCGGCGACTTCGCCTGCCAGCGCAGCAGGTGGAAGTAGCTCGCCGGGGTGGTCGGCATCGCCACGGTCATGTTCTCCTGCGCGCACAGTTGCAGGAACCGCTCGATGCGGGCCGAGGAGTGGTCCGGCCCCTGGCCCTCGTAGCCGTGCGGCAGCAGCATGGTCACGCTGGAGCGCTGGCCCCACTTCTGCTCGCCCGCGCTGATGTACTCGTCGATGACGCTCTGGGCGCCGTTGACGAAGTCACCGAACTGGGCCTCCCACATGACCAGCGCCTCGGGGCGGGTCAGCGAGTATCCGTACTCGAAGCCCAGGGCCGCGTACTCGCTCAGCAGGGAGTCGTGCACGTGGAACCGGGTGGTGCCCGAGTCGAACTGCTTGAGCGGCGTGTACGACGCGCCGGTCTCGCGGTCCATCAGTGTGGCGTGGCGCTGCCCGAAGGTGCCACGCCGGCTGTCCTGGCCGATCAGGCGGACCGGGTGGTCGTCCAGCAGCAAAGACCCGAAGGCCAGCAGCTCACCGGTCGCCCAGTCGATCGTGTCGCTCTCCACGGCCTGGGCGCGCCGCTGGAGCTGCGGTGCCAGCCTGGGGTGCGCGGTGAAGTCCTCGGGCAGGTTGACCTGCGTGTCGATGACCCGCTTCACCGTCTCGGTGCTGATCGCGGTCTCGACCGCGGAGTGGTCCAGGCGGCCCTCGGTGAACACTTCGGGCTTGACCACGGCACCGGGTTCGACCGGCCGCTTCTCGACCTCGCGGGTCTCGCTGAAGGCGCGCTCCAGTTCGCTCTGGAAGTCGCGCAGCGCCGACTCGGCCTCCTCCACCGTGATGTCACCGCGGCCGATCAGGGCCTCGGTGTACAGCTTGCGGGTGGAGCGCTTGGTGTCGATGACGTCGTACATCAGCGGCTGCGTGAACGCGGGGTTGTCGCCCTCGTTGTGTCCGCGGCGCCGGTAGCAGACCAGGTCGATGACGACGTCCTTGTTGAACGCCTGACGGTAGGCGAAGGCCAGGTGCGCGACCCGGACCACGGCCTCGGGGTCGTCCCCGTTGACGTGGAAGATCGGCGCCTGCACCATGCGCGCCACGTCCGTGGCGTACACGCTGGAGCGGCTGTCCGACGGCGAGGTGGTGAAGCCCACCTGGTTGTTCACGATGACGTGCACCGTGCCGCCGGTGCGGTAGCCGCGCAACTGCGACAGGTTCAGGGTCTCGGCGACCACGCCCTGTCCGGCGAACGCCGCGTCGCCGTGGATGAGGATGGGCAGCACCGTGAAGCCGTGCGGTCCCTTGTTCAGCAGGTCCTGCTTGGCGCGGACGATGCCCTCGGCGACCGGGTCGACCGTCTCCAGGTGGGAGGGGTTGGCGGCCAGGGAGATGGCGATGCGCTCGCCGTCCTTGGTCTCGAAGACGCCCTCGGTGCCCAGGTGGTACTTCACGTCGCCGGAGCCGTGCGCGCTGCGCGGGTCGAGGTTGCCCTCGAACTCGCCGAAGATCTGCCCGTAGGACTTGCCGCAGATGTTGGCGAGCACGTTGAGGCGGCCGCGGTGGGCCATGCCGATGACGGCCTCGTCCAGCTCGGCCCGGGCCGCCCGGGAGATCACCCCGTCCAGCAGGGGGATCAGCGACTCCCCGCCTTCGAGGGAGAAGCGCTTCTGGCCCACGTACTTGGTCTGAAGGAAGGTCTCGAACGCCTCGGCGCTGTTGAGCCGGTGCAGGATGTGCAGTTGCTCGTCGCGGTCGAGCTTCTCGTGCTCGCGCTCGACGTGCGACTGGATCCACTCCCGCTCCTCCGGGCTCTGGATGTGCATGTACTCGATACCCACCGTGCGGCAGTAGGTGTCGCGCAGCACGCCCAGCATGTCGCGGAGCTTCATGACCTGCTTGCCGCCGAAGCCCCCGGTGGGGAAGGAGCGGTCCAGGTCCCACAGGGTCAGCCCGTGCTGGAGGACGTCCAGGTCGGGGTGGCGCCGCTGCTCGTGGTCGAGCGGGTTGGTGTCGGCCATGAGGTGGCCGCGCACCCGGTAGGCGTGGATCAGCTCCTGGACCCGGGTGGCCTTGTCGAGCTGGGTGGCCGTGTTGACGTGGATGTCCTGCACCCAGCGGACCGGTTCGTAGGGGATGTGCAGGGAGCGGAAGATCTCGTCGTAGAAACCCTCCTCGCCCAGCAGGAGCTGGTGGATCCGGCGCAGGAACTCGCCGGACTGCGCGCCCTGGATGATCCGGTGGTCGTAGGTGGACGTCAGCGTCATGACCTTGCTGATGCCCAGCTCGCTCAGGGTGTCCTGGGAGGCGCCCTGGAACTCGGCGGGGTACTCCATCGCGCCCACACCGAGGATGGTGCCCTGCCCGGGCATCAGGCGCGGCACCGAGTGCACGGTGCCGATGCCGCCCGGGTTGGTGAGGCTGATGGTGGTGCCCTGGAAGTCGGGCACGCCCAGCTTGTTGTTGCGGGCCTTGCGGACCAGGTCCTCGTAGCCGCCCCAGAACTCCGCGAAGTCCATCTCGTCGGCGCCCTTGATGGAGGGGACGACGAGCTGGCGGGAGCCGTCGGACTTCTGGAGGTCGATGGCCAGGCCGAAGTTGACGTGGTCGGGCTTGGCCACACCGGGCTTGCCGTCGACCTCGACGTAGGAGTGGTTCATCTCCGGCATCGACTCCAGCGCCTTGACCATGGCGAAGCCGATGAGGTGCGTGAAGGAGACCTTCCCGCCGCGTGCGCGCCGGAGATGGTTGTTGATGACGATGCGGTTGTCGAACAGGAGCTTGACCGGGACCGCGCGCACACTGGTGGCGGTCGGCAGCGCCAGGCTCGACTCCATGTTGGTCGCGGTCCGCGCGGGAGCACCGCGCAGTCGCTCCCTCTTGACCTCGTCGCTCTCGGGTTCGGTGGCCTTGGCCGTCTTCTTCGGCGCCGGAGCCGCGGGGGCCTTGCTCTTCTTCGCCTTCGCGGTCTTGGCTGCCCCTCCGCCCTGCGCGCCGGTATCCGCGGGCTTGTAGTCCGCGAAGAAGTTCCACCAGGCCTTGTCAACGGAGTCGGGGTCGGTCAGGTACTTCTGATAAAGCTCCTCGACCAACCACTCGTTGGGGCCGAAATCTGTCAGGGGTTGAGACGCCTCAGACGACACGGCGGAGATCGCCCACTTCCGCAGCTCGCTAGTGAATGTGTACGGACGGGTGGCTGCTGGTGGACCCGGCTCAATGAAGACATGGAACGTTCCCCGCCGCAGCGGGAGGATCTGGGTCCGGCCAGCACTCGTCCTTGTACCAGGCTACTTGTACCCGCTTCCCGGCGGCGACCTTGAGCGGTGTTGAAACCAGGAGGTAGGTAACAATCTTTCACATGTTCATTGCCTCTGTGTAGCGGACTCTGTTCGTAGAGTCCTTGAATTGTCGCAAATGTACCTTTTTGGGGTGGTCTTGGAGTGTGAACGGGTAAGCGGTCACCGACCGCCGGGAATGTGGTGTGTCACACCCGTGCCCCCTCTGGACAGGGTCCGGCGCCGGCGACCGGAACCGGGGCTCCGAGTGCACCTTTTCCTGCTGGGGACGGCGGTGCGCGACCGTGAAACGCCGGTCGTCCGCTTCCCGGTACGCGTATCCGCGCGCTTTTCGGCGTTCCGCCCCACGAACACCTCCAGCCCCTCTACGATCTCCGTACGGAAATCGGGGACGTGAGAAGTCGTACGGCAGGGAGGCGGGCGCGGTGAGGGGGCTCGGAGAACTCGAAGCGGCCATCATGGACGCGCTGTGGCGGTCCGAGGAGCCCCTGTCGGTGCGCCGCGTCCGCGAGAGCATGGTCTACGACCGCGAGGTCGCCTACACCACCGTCATGACGGTCGCCAACATCCTCTTCCACAAGGGCCTGCTCGACCGCGAGAAGTCCGGGCGCGCCTGGATCTACTGGCCGCGCGAGACGCACGCCGAGTACACCGCCCGGGTCATGGACGAGGTCCTCAACGCCGGCCCCGACCCCGGGGCCACCCTGGTCAGCTTCGTCGAGCGCTTCAGCGACGAGGACATGGCCCGCTTCCACCATCTGCTCGCCCAGGCCCGCGACCGGCGGGGTATCGCCAGCTAGCCCAGGACCCAGCCCCGACCCTCCGCGGAGAGCTTCTCCACCAGGGCCGCGCTGTCGTGCTCCTTGGCGAACAGGTGCTCCGGGCGGGTGATCGGCACGATCCACAGCCACCGCACCGGGTCGCCCTGGAAGGTCAGACCCGACAGGTCCGGCGGGTCCTGCCCGGACCCCGCGGCCAGCGCCGAGGGGTCCTCCAGCAGGAGCACCGCGCCCGCCTCGCCGCGCATCGCCCGGTCCTCGGGGTTGTCCAGCCACTTCACCGTGTGGCCGGTCCCGAACCAGGTCACCGCGCGCCACGGGAACGCGCCGATCCACCGGAAGATCCGCGCCGCCCGGTGCGCGGGCATCGTGGTGGCCAGGGCCAGCTCCACCCGCGCATGCCGCGAGGTGTCGGCCATGTACCGGTCCAGCGTGGGCATCCGCTGTCCGCACATCCCCACCGTGGACAGCACCGTGAACGGCCGCTCCGCGGTCGGCGGCCGTTCCGACAGCCGCAGCAGGGGCGGGTGCCCGTCGGAGACGTCCCAGTAGTGGCCGGGCTCGCCCACCCGGCGGTTCAGGTGGCCCAGCACCGTGCGCTGGACGCCGCGCCAGGCGCCCGCGGCCCGGCGCCAGTCCCAGTACGCCTCGGCGTGCACCACACGCGGCCACAGGTGCCCCCGGACCGAGTCCAGTTCCCAGGCGTAGGCGCTGCGCCCCACCGCCTCGCGCGCGTAGCCGGGCAGCCCGCTGTCGGCCTCGGCCCACCCCGGGATGACCGCCAACAGCCCCTGATCGTCCACCAGGGCCACACCGTCGCCCTCCTCGAACCAGACCGCGCGCAGCGCCGAGGGGTCGAAACGGGGCAGGCCCTGCGGGTGCTTGGTGTAGGCCTCCGGCATCAGCGGCGCCCGGCCCTCGAACGACCCGCCCTCCCAGTCCGAGGCGGGGGCGGGCTCGTGGTTGGCCAGCCAGACCGGCACCCGGATGCGCCCGCGCGCGTCCAGGAGGTAGGCGGCCGTGGTGCGGGAGTCGCACTCGACGACGACACGGCGGCTCTGATAGGGGCTGATCTCGTCGAGAAGGACGTCGATCCCTGACACCGGCCCTCCCACGTGCCGATCCGTGTTGTCGTCCGCATCGCGGGCGAACCCGCCCGGCCCATGCCAAGCAGTGCGTAGAATCGACCGTAGTGCCCTCGCAGGCGGAGCCGCACCGCAGCCGCGTATAGGTCGTATAACGACCCGGCCGCGCCGCCGGGCCCAGACCACCGACACCGTCTCTTACGGATACCTATGCCCGCCGAGCTCACCTTCGTCGCCCCCCGCCGCGCCCAGCCGCCGCGGCACCTCGCCGACCTCACCCCGGACGAACGGGCCGAGGTCGTCACGGGGCTGGGGGAGAAGCCCTTCCGCGCCAAGCAGTTGGCACAGCACTACTTCGGCCACCTGGAGTCGGACACCTCGGCGATGACCGACCTGCCCGAGGCCTCCAGGGAGCGCCTGGGCGAGGCGTTGCTACCGACCCTGCTCACACCCGTCCGCCACATCACCTGCGACAACGGGATGACCCGCAAGACCCTGTGGAAGGCCTTCGACGGGGTGCTGTTCGAGTCGGTGCTCATGCGCTACCCCGACCGAGTCACCCTGTGCATCTCCTCCCAGGCCGGGTGCGGCATGAACTGCCCCTTCTGCGCCACCGGCCAGGCCGGGCTGACCCGCAACCTCTCCACCGGCGAGATCGTCGACCAGGTCGTGGCCAGCGCCCGCGACCTGGCGCGCGGCGAGGTCGCCGGAGGGCCCGGGCGGATCAGCAACATCGTGTTCATGGGCATGGGCGAACCCATGGCCAACTACAAGCGGGTGCTCCAGACGGTGCGCCGCATCACCGACCCAGTACCGCGCGGCCTGGGCATCTCCCAACGCGGCGTGACCGTGTCCACGGTCGGCCTGGTCCCCGCCATCGACAAGCTCATCGCCGAGCGGATGCAGGTGCGCCTGGCGATCTCCCTGCACGCCCCCGACGACGAGCTGCGCGACGAACTGGTGCCGATCAACACGCGCTGGAAGGTCCAGGAGGTGCTGGACGCGGCCTGGCGCTACGCCGGCACCACCGGGCGCCGCGTCTCCATCGAGTACGCGCTCATCAAGGACATCAACGACCAGGCCTGGCGGGCCGACCTGCTCGGCAGGCTCCTCAAGGGGCACCTGGTCCACGTCAACCTCATCCCGCTCAACCCCACCCCGGGATCCAAGTGGACGGCGTCGCGACCCGAGGACGAACGCGAGTTCGTCCGGCGCCTGGAGTCGCACGGCGTCTCGGTCACCGTCCGCGATACCCGCGGCCAGGAGATCGACGGCGCGTGCGGCCAGCTCGCGGCCGCCGAGAACTGACCGGTTGAGCGGCGAAGGGCCCGGACCATGGTCGAGACCGCGCTGGCCTTCGCCGTCGCCCTCCTCTCCGGGGTGCTCCCTGTCCTCAACATCGAGGTCTACCTCGTGGGCGCGGCCGTCGCAGTGGACAGCGGCCCCCTGCTCGGCACCGCCATGGCGATCGCGGCGGGGGCGGGTCAGACCCTGGGCAAGCTGCCCTACTACTACGCGGGCCGGGGCACGCTCTCCATGCGGTGGATGCGCCGCAAGAGGAACGACCCCGGCCGCTGGTCGGAGCGGGTGGCCCGCTGGCGCCGGTCGGCGGAGGCGCGGCCGGTGTGGGGCGCCGGTCTGGTCGCGCTCAGTTCGTTCGCCAGCGTGCCGCCCTTCATGGCGGTCTGCGTGCTGGCGGGGACGGTGCGGATGAACGTCGTGGTGTTCTCGGTGATCACCATGGTCACCCGCACCGCCCGCTTCCTTATCCTGGTGCTGGCCCCCGGCTGGGCGATGGGCCTCCTGCCGGGGTGAGCGGGCCCCGGGCGGTGTCCAGGCCCGAGGTTCGCCCCACGGCGAGACCGAGCGCCGAGGTTCGTCCCACGGCCAACTTCGTGCCGCCAAGAAGGCCCCTGCCGGGCTGACCGGCCCGCTCAGGCGGTGACCAGGTCCCGTCGGCGGAACCCGGCCAGGCCCACCGCGGCGGCGGCCACGGCCCCCGCCAGGACGGCGAGGTAGGGCACCGGCGCGAACTCCTCGGTGGGCAGCAGCGCCACGATCTCGAACGGGCCGACGTGCACCATCCAGTCGGGCAGGTCCATCAGCAGGCCGAAGATCGTGACGAACAGCCCGTAGGCGAACCATGCCCACACCAGGCCCACCAGGCGCGGAGCCACCCCCAGGAACAGGGTGGTGAGCCCGGCGAACATCAGCACCACCGGGATCTGGGCGGCACCGGCCTCGGCCACCACCCGGATCCACGCGGTGTCCCCGGTGACCGAGGCCGCGCCGACCCCCATCACCAGCCCGCCCAGGAACATCATGACCATCCCGGACAGGGCGCTGACCAGCACGGCCGACCCCATCCACCGGAGGCGGCCCACCGCCGCCGACAGCACCAGTTCCGCCCGCCCGGAGTCCTCCTCGGCGCGGGTGCGCAGGACGGACAGCACGGCGAAGGCCGCGGTCGGCATCACGATGTAGAGCGTCAGCACGCCGAGGAACGCCTCGATCATGCCCTCGCCGGTCAGGCCCATCCGCGCCATGATCTCCGGGTTCTGCTCGGCCATCCCGTCGATCTCCGTGACCAGGGTGCCGAACGCGAGCGCGAACAGCGCCACGGCGACGGTCCAGGCGATGATCGACGCGCGCTGTTGGCGCAAGTGCAGCGCCAGCACCCCGTTCAGCAGGGGACCCGCCCCGGCGGGGCCCGGACGCGCGGCCACCAGGCCCGCCCCCAGGTCGCGCCGGTCGGCCAGGACGTAGGCGACGGCGAACAGTACCGCGATGACCAGCACGTACAGCGCCAGGGGCCACCAGCGCAGGTCGTCGAAGGCCCGGGTCTGCTGCACCCACGCGAAGGGTGAGAACCACGACGGCGCGCTGCCGCCGCGTTCGGCGATGTCGCCCACCACGCGGAACATGAACAGGACGCCGATGACGAGGAAGGCCAGGCCGCTGGCACCGCGCGCGTACCCCGACACCTGGGCGCACACCGCCGCGACCGCCCCGAACACGACACCGGCCAGGGCCAGCCCCGCGCCGTAGGCGGCCGAGTCCGCCAGGGGCAGGCCGTTCACCACCATGCTGACCGTGATCAGGGCGCCGATGGCCCCGCTGACCAGGGCGTTGGTGACCAGCGCGGCTGTGATCTGGGCGCTGGAGCCGAGCACGTTCGCGCGCAGCAGTTCGGCGCGTCCGCTCTCCTCCTCGGCCCTGGTGTGGCGGACCACGTGCAGGATGCCCATGACTGCCAGTGCCACCAGCAGGCTCTGCGTCATCTCGTTGGCGACCATCGCGCCGAGCCCGTACTCCTCCAGCCCGTAGCCGGGGCCACCGAAGACGATGCCGGTCGGGGTCTCCATGATCGTGGCGCGGGCCATCCGCTGCTCGGGCGTGGCGAACATGTCCGCGAGCGTGGGGATGACCATGAACATCGAGCCGACCAGGGAGAGCGTCCAGACGGTCATCCGGATGCGGTCGCGGCGCAGGATGAACAGGATCAGCCGTCCCGTACCGGTGAAGGTGCTCACTTCGCGGCCCCCTCGCCGTTCAGCGCGGCGAGCTCGTCGCCGTAGTGGCGCATGAAGAGCTCCTCCAGGGAGGGCGGGTTGCTGACCAGGGACCGCAGCCCGAGGTCGGCCAGGGCGCGGAAGGCCTGGTCCATGTGGTCGTTGTCGACGTCGAAGGTGACGTCGGTGCCCTCGACGGTGAGGCCGTGCACGCCGGTCAGGCCGGTGAGCGCGCTCGGGTCGCCCTCGGTGGTGGCGCGGACGGTGGAGCGGGTCAGGTGGCGCAGGTCGTCCAGGGTGCCCGACTCCACGGTCCGGCCCTTGCGGATGATGGTGACCGTGTCGCACAGCTTCTCGACCTCGGCCAGGATGTGGCTGGACAGCAGCACGGAGCGGCCCTGGCGCTTGGCCTCGTGCACGCAGTCGGTGAACACCGACTCCATGAGCGGGTCGAGCCCGGAGGTGGGCTCGTCGAGGATGAGCAGTTCGGCGTCGGAGGCCAGGGCGGCCACCAGGGCGACCTTCTGGCGGTTGCCCTTGGAGTAGGTGCGCGCCTTCTTGGTGGGGTCGAGCTCGAACCGCTCCAGCAGCTCCTTCCGGCGCGTGCGGTCGGCCCTGCCGTGGAGCCGCCCGAGGAGGTCGATGGCCTGGCCGCCGGTGAGGTTCGGCCACAGGGACACGTCGCCGGGCACGTAGGCCAGGCGGCGGTGCAGCGTGACGGCGTCCTTCCACGGGTCGCCGCCGAGCAGGCGGGCGGTGCCGCCGTCGGACCTGAGCAGGCCCAGCAGGACGCGGATGGTGGTGGACTTGCCCGAGCCGTTGGGGCCCAGGAACCCGGCGACCTGGCCGGGCTCCACGGTGAGGTCGAGGCCGTCGAGGGCCTTGAACCGTCCGAAGTACTTGTCGAGGCCGCGGACCTCGATGGCGGGTGCGGACATGTCTCTACTCCTAGGGGGTGATCGTGTACGTGGGCGAGGGAGGATCAGGACTCCCCCTCGGGGGGATCGCTCACGTACAGCAGGTAGGCGTCGAGCATCGTGCGGTCGGTGAACAGGCCCTCGGAGTAGATCTCCAGCGTGGGCAGGGTGATCCGCTCCGACCAGGCCCGCATGACCTCTCTGAAGTCGATGTCGGGGCCGGGGAAGTGCATGGTGAGGAACATCTGGAGCGAGCCGATGTGGCCCATGGCGAGGAAGCGGGCGCGCGCGGCCGGGTCCCGGCTGGGGCGGACCGTGCCCGCCTCCTCGCCCGCGGCCAGGTAGTTCTCGATGTCCTCCACCATGTGCTCGAAGAGCGTGTGGGCGATGTCCCCGCCGGCCTGGAACGACCGGACGAAGTAGGCGACGTAGGGGGCGTACTCGTCCATACCGGCGAACCGGTCCAGGAACGTCCGCTGGTCGGCGGTGGTGACCGAGTCCTTCTTGATCTCGTAGACCAGGTTCCGGACGTGCTCGTCGCAGGCCTGTCGGAGTCCGGCCTTGGAGCCGAAGTGGTGCATGACCAGGGCGGGGGAGACACCTGCGCGTTCGGCGATCGTGCGCACCGGGACGCCGAAGCCCTTCTGCCCGAAGCACTCGATGGCGGCGCCGCGGATGCGGGCCCGCGCGGTGAGGTCCTCCTCCGGTTCCGGAGGCCTCCTGGGTACTGAACTCATGTTCAGCATGCTAAATGCGTGTTCAGTGCTTTGGCAAGGGGGTGTGGCGGGGCCCGTCGGCCGAACGCCGGGCGAGGGGCGCGCGGGGGCCCGTACACTCGGTGGACGCGCCGCGGGGCACCCCGGCCCTCGGCGGCTACGAGGGAGGACAGCCCATGGTGCGGGTCGCGGTCGCTCAGTTCGCCCCCGGGCAGGACAAGGCGGAGAACGCGCGCTCGGTGGCCGAACTCGCCGCCAGGGGCGCGGCCGAGGGCGCCGACGTGGTTCTGCTCCCCGAGTACGCGATGTTCACCGCGCGGCGCACCGACCACCGCTACGTCGAGGCCGCCGAGCCGCTGGACGGCCCCTTCCTGTCGTCCGCCGCCGACGCCGCCCGCGCCGAGGGAGTGCACCTGGTGCTGGGCGCCAGCGAGGCGGAGGAGGGCGAGGGGGCGAGCCGCTTCACCAACACGCTGGCGGCGTTCTCGCCCAAGGGCGAGCGGATCGCGCTCTACCGCAAGATCCACCTCTACGACGCCTTCGGGGTCAGGGAGTCGGACGTGGTCCGCCCCGGGCCGATCGAGGAGCCGGAGACCTTCGCGGTCGACGGCGTCGTCTTCGGGTTGCAGACCTGTTACGACCTGCGCTTCCCCGAGGTGACGCGGAGGATCGCCGACGCGGGGGCGCACGTGGTGCTGCTGGCCGCGCAGTGGGTGCCGGGCCCGCTGAAGGAGGAGCACTGGCGGACGCTGGTCCGGGCGCGTGCGCTGGAGAACACCGTCTACGTCGCCGCGGCCGGGCAGGCCGCTCCCAGCGGTGCGGGCAACAGCATGGTCGTCGATCCGATGGGTACTCCGGTGGCCGCTCTGGGGGAGCAGGCGTTCGCGGTCGCCTCCGCCGAGGTTTCGGCCGCGCGGGTCGAGGAGGTGCGCGTGACGAACCCGTCGCTCTCCCTGCGCCGATTCGAGGTCGTACCGCGCCCGGAGTCCTGATACCCCGTATCGCTGCGAGAGCATAGGCACCGGGCATATCGCTGTAATGCCTACGAATGGACGAGGGTCTTCCCAGAGTCAGTTACTTAGGGTTATGCTCAACGTGCACCGAGTGATTTGATTCGGTCCGAGTGCTTCCGGGTATCGAGGGCCTCTAATTCGGTAAAGAGCCGGTAAAAATCGGCCCGCCAGACTGTCCTAAACCACGGGGGGAGCAAGGACATTGCGCGGAATGAGCACGGTGTGTGCGGCGGGTGCGCGGCCCGACGGCGCGTCGGAGATCCACGTCTACGATCCTGAGACGCTGACCACGGCGCAGCGCGCGGGAGACGCCTGCGCGGTATGCCACGTGAAGTGGCCCCGGCCCCGGCGCGTCATCGGCGTACTCCCGGACGGCGGGCGCGTACGCGGCTGCCGGGACTGCGCCGACCTCGTCAGCGCCGGCACGGCCACGAGAGAGCCCGCCTTCGCGGCCCACTAGCCGCCCGGCCGCGCCCGGGACCGGATTCGGGGGAAACCGGTCCCGGGCTGTGTTTCTTGGTCCCTCACAAGTTCGGGACGTGCTCGGGCGCCAAGGAGGCCGGCGTCTTCGTCATCGCTACTGCCTTGCTCGTTCCTCGCTGCGGCAGAGACTCCTCCTGCAGACACCGGCGGCGCCCTCGCCCTGCTTCCAGCCGTGGCCTGTAGTCAGACGAGCGGGCCCGCCCGTCGCCCGCCACCACCCTCAACGGACGCCTGGCGGCGTGGTCCTTCCCTGCCCGTCGCCCGCCACCACCCTCAACGGACGCCTGGCGGCGTGGTCCTTCCCTGCCCGTCG
>NZ_JBHMIV010000049.1:0-26514 GCF_048060475.1 Nocardiopsis sp. LOL_012
TTGGCAGAGCAGCTGACTCTTAATCAGCGGGTCCGGGGTTCGAGTCCCTGATGACGCACCGAAACCAAGGCCCCGGCTAGCGCCGGGGCCTTTTTGCGCCCTGATCCGTCTCCCCCCGCCGGGCCGCCTGCGGTGGCGCGCCTGCCGGGTCCGGGCAGGACCGGCACCGTGTTCGGTCGGTGGATTGCTCTAGGGTGATGGAACACTCCGGCTTGCGCGGCCGTGCCATTGCCAGCCAGGAAAAGCACGAATAGTGATCCCCTTGTCGCTATTCGTATTCTCCTTTTGCGGGGCGGGCACGCTCGTCGGCCGTGAGTGCCATCCCCATCCCCTGCGCCGTCCTTTCCGGGACGGCCCATTCCTCAGCGGAGTACTCCATGGCTTCACTTCCCCTCACCGTCCGCGGCGCGGCCCTGTCGGCGGCCGCGGCAGCCGCCGCCCTCGGCCTCACCGGCTGCGGTGCGCTGACGTCCCTCCTCGGCGGCAGCGCCTTCCAGCTCGAGGTCGGCGACTGCTTCATCGAGGAGGAGGTGTTCGACACCAGCGCCCAGCAGGAGGTGACCGACGTCCCCCTGGTCGACTGCGCTGAGCCGCACGACTCCGAGGTCTTCTACAACCACGACCTTGAGGGTGACACCTTCCCCGGGCTGGAGAGCATCGACACGGAGACGGAGGAGGTGTGTCTCGGGCAGGCCTTCACCGACTTCATCGGTGTCGAGTACCTGGAGTCGGAGATCTTCGCCGGTGCGCTGAGGCCGACCCAGCAGTCCTGGGAGAACCTCAACGACCGCAGGATCACCTGCTACGTGACCGTCGACGAGCCGGTCACCGGCACCCTCCAGGGCGCCAACCGCTAAAGGCCCGCACCGGTTCTTCCCGCGCCCGCACGGTCCTGCCGTGCGGGCGCGTGCCATGGGACGAGGGCTCCGTGGCGGAGAACACCGAACATTTCGTCCGAGCGGCGCATCTGGACCAGTGTCGCCGCTTTCCGGACGGTGGAAAGCGGGACGATTCCTGTGGAGTGATCATGTCGCCCGAGACGCGCCGTTCGATACCAGGCCGATTCATCCTGCTGCCCCTGGCCGTCGCAGCCGCGGCGGCCCTGGCGGGGTGCGGCCCGCTGCCCCTGCTCCCTCCCGCGCTCAGCGGGGACGGGCCGACGGTCGTGCCCGCGGCCTCGCCCACCGCCGTCGCCGCCGAGTCCGGGCAGACCACCGAACCGGAGCCGGTCGAGACCCACCAGCCCCAAGGGGCCGAGGACGTCAACGTGTTCTCCATCGGGGTGGGGGACTGCCTCGACGCCTACACGGGGGGAGGCGATGAGGGGATCTCCGACGTTCCGCTGATCGACTGCTCCGAGCCCCACGACTACGAGGTCTACTACTCCGGTGATCTGGAGGGGGACGAGTACCCCGGCCAGGAACGGGTCACCGAGCTGGCCGACGAGATGTGTCTGGGGCAGTTCGAGTCCTTCGTGGGCCTGCCCTATCTGGAGTCCCAGCTCAACTACACCTCGCTGTTCCCCACCGGGGACGGATGGACCAGGGCCTACGACCGCGAGGTGCTGTGCCTCGTCTATGACAGCGGGAAGGTCACCGGCACCCTTGAGGGCGCCTGGCGCTGAGCGCCTCTCCTCTCGGCCCGTACCGTCCCTGTGAACCGGACGGTGCGGGCCGAACCGCTGGAGGGCTGAGTGGACCCTCCACACTTGGGTCTGCTTTGTGGGAGAAAGTCCTTTTCAGGACTTTTTCCTCTTCTGCTCTACCAGTGGGATATCGGGTGTCGAGATGTCGTATCCCTGATGTGATCTGGGGCACCTTATGTAGCGGGACCTAGGTCACTGGATAGAAAAAACAGACATATAAGACTTTTCGTTTGGGTGAATCATGTCCGTGTTCCCGCACGTCACCCGGGGTTCTGATAGGGGTTCCAGAGCGATCTTTCGAATCGCCTCCCCGTTGGAGGGGCCTTTGTTAGTCTGACCACTCGAACGATGGTTCTCGGCGGATGTACGGGAATGATGCCGAACATGGACGCATGTCTACGGATGGGGCGTTATTCTTCCTATCCGAGCGTCCGTCCGGGTGCGGTCGCGCCGCCGAGACGTTCCCCGGCCCGCGGGACCCCCGTGTGGTCGCTCGGGGAGGCACTCCCCCGGACCAGGGGTGGTGTGGTGCCACCACCGATCCGCCCACCCGATCCGAGGAGACGAGACCGTGGCACAGGCTCCGTCACCGCATGAACGCGATGGCAGCCCGTCGGCCGATACGCGGCCGGCGGGGGAGGGGCGGGAGGGCAGGCTCCGACGGGCCATCTCCCGGATGGTCAAGTCCCAGAACCCACCGGAGACCGAGCGAGGACATCCCGTGCATCAGCCCGTGCATCCGCACTCGCGGCCAGGCGACCGCCCGACGGATCGGGGGGAGAGCCGGAGCGGCGCGGACCCCGAACCCAAGGAGGGCACGGCGGACAAGCCGGTCGGCCCCTTCTCCGGACCCGCTGAACAGGGGTACCGACCGGCCACGCTCAGGAACGTTCCCAACCCCTACACGACCCGGCGCCTGGAGATCGACGACGTCGACACCGGTGCCCACGCGGTCGGCCGCTGGCGCGGTGTGGGGATGGACCAGCCCGGCCGCCGGGACCGCCCGGCCCGGCCGGACGCCCCGGTCGAGGAGGGCGGGCGGGAGCCGGCCGAGCCCCGGCAGTCCGCCCCCGTGGCGGCCGCCGAACCCCGTGCCTCGTCCTCCCCCCGAAGCGGTGGCGGGGCGTTCGAGAGTGCGGAGGACCGCGCCGGGGCGTCTGCGGACACCGGGAGACGTTCCGCTTCGGAGCACGCGGGTGTGCGAGAGCCGTACACGCCACCGGCCGAGCAGCACGGGGCCGACCCCGTGGAGGGAGGTTCGCGCATGGAAGACCAGCCGGACCCGTACGGGGCCTCCGAGCCCCGTGACACGGGCCGTATCACAGAGACGGCCGCTCCCGGGCAGCGCCCGGCCACGCCCTACGAGGTACCCCGGGCGTACCGGGAGCCCGCGGAGCCGCCCGCGCCGCACGGCCCGTACCAGGGCCCGGCCGCGCCCCCCGTCCCTCCGGCGCCCGCGCCGCAGGGCTACGCGCCCCCGGCACCGCCCGCCGCGCCGCCCCAGCAGCACGCACAGGACCCGTACGCCGGCTGGCCGGGTACCGTTCCCGCACCGGACCAGCGCCCCTACGCCGACCACCAGCGGCCCGCGCCACAGCCCGCCGCTCACCACCACCCGGCGCCCTACGCCCCGTCGCACCCCCTGATGGCCTACCCGGGCGCCTATCCGTTCCCCTTCCAGCCCCCCGGCTACGCCTTCCCGGGGCAGCCGGTGGTCTACCAGGCCCCCTACGGCGCCTACGGCCCACCGGTGCAGCACATCATCGTGCTCACGGCCGGGCAGCCGCCGCAGGTGATCACCACGGAGCCGGGCGCGCCCGCCGGGCACGCGCGGGAGGTCCCCGGGACGGGCGACGGAGCCCGCACGACGGCCTCGCCCGAACCGGAGGAGAACGCCGCGCCGGAGGCGGTGCCCGCACCCGAAGCGGCCAAGGAGATCCCGGCAGCGGAGGACCCGGCACCGGACGCCTCCGCCGAGCGGGCCCCCGAGAGCGGGGAGGGCGAGCGCGCCAGCCTGCTCAACGAGGCCCTCGCGGGCCTGGCCATGCGCGACCTGTCGCTGGTGGACTCGCTGCTTGAGATGGTCGAGGAACTGGAGACCGACACCCAGGACCCCGACCTGCTCGACAAGCTCTTCAAGATCGACAACTTCGCGACCCGTATGCGGCGCAACGGGGAGAACTTCCTGGTGCTGACCGACCACGACGGCGGCGAGTCCGACGCCCACGACGAGATCGTCCCCCTGCTGGACGTCGCCCGGGCGGCCACCTCCGAGATCAAGGACTACCCGCGGGTGCGGCTGGGCAAGCTCCCGCAGACCTGCATCACCGGTCTGGCGGCCGACGACATCAGCCACCTGCTGGCCGAGCTTCTGGACAACGCCACCTCCAACTCGCCCGAGCACTCCCAGGTCGTGGTCAGCGCCAGGGAACTGGACGACGGCCGGCTCATGATCGTGGTCGAGGACGAGGGGGTGGGCATCCCCGAGGCGCAGATCGCCGCGCTCAACCAGCGGCTCCAGGGCGATCCCGTCCTCGACGACGAGGTGCCGCGCCACCTGGGGCTGTACGTGGCGAGCCGGATCGCCCGCAGGCACGGGCTGGAGGCCCGGCTGGAGTCGCGCTCCTTCCGCGGGGTCAACGCCTACGCGATCATCCCCAAGCACCTGCTGAGGGTGGTCACACCGCCCACGGCGGGCCAGTCCCGCACCACGACGGTCCGCTCGGTCGCCCCGCCCGCGTCGGCTCCGACCCCGCTCACCAAGGGCAACGGGTCCAAGGGCGCCCCGACGGCCGCGCCCCGCAGCGGAGGCGACGCGGCCGTCACCTCCGCGGGCCTGCCCCGGCGCAGCGCCACCCCGCACGGATCGCCGCTGCGGATGATGCCCCCGATCGGCCAGTCCACCAACGGCGCGTCGGAGGACACGCCGCCGAAACTGACCGGGCGGGCGCGCGCCGAGCAGATCCGCGACGAACTCGGAGACTTCCTCGACGGCGAACGCGAGGCCCTCGAGGACGGGTCGGGCGGTGAGGCCTCGTGATCCCCCTCCCTTCCCGACCCGGACCCACGGTGCCGGAGTGCACCCCCCGGAACCACGAAGACGACACTCGGCCGAGGCAGGTATACCGATGACCGAACCCGCAACTGACAGTGTTGAGAACTTCTCCTGGCTGATCGACCGGTTCGTCCGGGACGTCCGAGGAGTCGAGCACGCCGTGGTGGTCTCCTCCGACGGCCTGGTCCTCACACACTCCAGCGACTTCCCCGAGGAGCACGCCGAGCAGTTGGCGGCGATCGCCAGCGGCCTGCACAGCCTGGCCGTCGGCGGTGCCGGACTGTTCCAGCGGGGCGAGTGCGAGCAGCTCCTGGTCCGGTTCAACAAGGGGCACCTGTTCATCATGGCCATCAGCGACGGCTCGTGCATGGCGGTGCTGACCGCGCCGGGGAGCGAGTTGAAGATCGTCGGGTTCCAGATGACCAAGCTGGTGGAGAACGTCGCGCACGTCCTCACCCCCCAGTTGCGGTCGCAGTTGCGCGAAGTCATCCAGAGCTGAGCACGGCGACTCGTAGCGGTTCGACAAGGATCACGAGAAGGTTGCCACTGACGTCAAGGGATCCCGGTCCTGAGGGGCCGGGCTTTCAACCCGATGGGCTGAGGGCCGCCTTGACCAGCACCAGCCATCACCGATGAGGAGGTGAGCTCGATGGCTACGTTCCACACAGGACAGAAGACCCACCAGGCTGTGCTTCCTCAGCGGGCTGCTCTGGAATCCGTGCCAGCAGCGCCCACCGCGAACGGCGGGACCCTGCCTCGGATCGGGCGCGAAACGGGGCGCGGACATTGCGCGAGTGATCGTTCCGCGGTACCCGGTGTGGAACCTGTGCGAGGGGAGACCGCCGGTGGCGCAGAGGTGGGTACCGTCACTGAGACCGTCGCGGCGGTGCTGGAGGCTGGGTGCCCAGGGCGGGGATTCTACTCACGTACCCGGCCCAACCGGTATGGGTTTCCCCGCCTGAAGTTGCCTCGCACCAAGAACTTCTTCGGGTTTGTCACCGGAGACTTGGCCCAGGCCGTCGTCCCGAGAGGGAAGAAGGCCGGGACCCACACCGGGCGGGTGGCGGTACGAGCCTCAGGGAGTTTCAATATCACCACCGCCCACGGCACCGTCCAGGGCATCGGTCACAAGCACGTACGCCTGCTCCAGCGGGCGGACGGTTACGCCTACATCCTCGGGAAGGAGGAGGGCGTTTCCTCCCGGTTCTGAAGGACCGGGTCTCCACGCCCAACACGATCGATGAGCTTCCGCAGGCGAAGGAGTAACCGCGTCCGCCCGTTCACCTTCACGGGCGGGCGGACGCGGTCGCGGCATCCGCTGATGGTGCAGACGCTGGTTTCGACGTCCGAACCGGGACAGGAGCCGCCGAGTACCCTCATGCCGGAGTCGATCAAGATCTACCGACTGTGCCGGGAGACGCGGTCACTCGCCGAGGTCTCGGCGGAACTGAACATCCCCTTGGGTGTGACCCAGGTTCTGGTCAGTGACCTGGCCGAGCAGGATCTGGTGTACATTCACCCGACCATCACCGGCAGCAGTCCATCCGAAAACCAGGTTCTGGAGAGGGCTCTTCGTGGTCTCGAACGACTTTTCCAGTGACGGCAGGTCGAATCGTAAGAAGATGTCGAGCAAGATCGTCATCGCCGGAGGCTTCGGTGCCGGCAAGACGACCTTGGTGAGCTCGGTGTCGGAGATTCCGCCGGTCACCACAGAAGCGGTCATGACCGAGGCGAGTATCGGCCATGACGACACATCCATCACACCCGACAAGAAGACGACCACCGTCGCGATGGACTTCGGTCGCATCACGATCGACGACGAGCTGGTCATGTACATGTTCGGTACACCGGGCCAGGCACGGTTCTGGTTCATGTGGGACGATCTCGTCCGGGGCGCGGTCGGCGCGGTGGTGGTGGTCGACTGCCGCAGGCTCGCGGACTCCTTCGACGCGGTCGACTACTTCGAGACGAACAAGCGCATCCCCTACATCGTGGCCCTGAACAGGTTCGAGGGCCGTCTCGAATACACGACCGAGCAGGTCCGCGAGGCACTGGAGGTCAGCCCCGAGGTGCCGATCATCGACTTCGACGCGCGGCACCGCGGCTCCGGAGGAGAGGTCCTCAAGACGCTGCTGCGGTACGCGCTGGAACACAACCGAGCCGGAGAGACGGTCGCCTGAACCCAGGGGGGCGGACTGCCCTCCACACCGCCCCTTCGCATTCCCTCGAAAGTTAGCGACAGATGCGCAAGATCCTGATCGTCGGTGCGGGCCACGCCGGTCTGCACCTGGCCCACGGGCTGTTGACCGAAGGCTACGACGTCACGGTGATCACCGGGCAGTCCTCCATGGAGATCCGCTCCGGCAAGCCGTCCATCTCCCAGTTCACCTTCCCCACCGCCCTGGAGTACGAGCGCAAGTTCGAACTCGACTTCTGGAGCGCGCTCTCCCCGCAGATCCGTGAGCAGAAGCTGGCCCTCTTCCAGGAGGGGATCGCGGTCACCTCCATCAGGGGCCGCTCCCACCCCGGGAACGGCTACGCCGTGGCGGTGGACCGCCGGGTGAAGATGGCCGACTGGCTGGAGTTCTTCGAGGACCGCGGAGGGAAGGTGGTGATCCACGGGGTCACCGTCACCGATCTCGACTACTTCTCCCGGATGTTCGAGCTGATCATCGTGGCGGTTGGCCACGGGGAGCTGGGCCAGCTCTTCGACCACGACACCAGCCGGTTCAGCGGTGCCCGTCCGAGGGCGCTGGCCCAGGCGTACGCCTACGACCTGTGGCCTCCCCACGAGGGAGAGTCGGAGAATATCGGTTGGTTCGGGGTGACCGAGGAGGCGGGCAACATCATGCTCGTCCCGATCCTCACCCAGGAGGGGCCCGCGCACAACCTGCTGCTGGTGGACAAGAAGGGCGGGCCGATGGACGCCTGGCCGGACCGGCCGGGGCCGGAGGAGCAGTTGCGCAGGATGAAGGACCTGATGCGCCAGTACGCGCCGGACTTCTTCGAGCGTGCCAAGGACGCGATGCTGGTGGACGGGCGCAGCACCCTTGTCGAGGACTTGACGCCGCAGGTGCGCAACCCCGTGGGGCGGCTGCCCTCCGGCGGGCTGGCCATCGGGATGGCCGACGTGGTCGTCACCATGGACCCGTTCGTGGGGCAGAGCTGGAACAACTCCACCCGCTGCGCCGAAGCCTATCTGGAGAGCATCATCGAGCATGGCGACAAGCCGTTCGACGAGGCGTTCATGGTCCGGGCCTTCGACCGGTTCTGGGAGTTCGGGCGGGACAACCAGATGTGGTCGGAGTTCGCCTCCACGATGGTCGAGCAGGCGCTGCCCGAACACATCATGAACATCGTGGGGGCGGCCGTGCAGTACCAGGAGGTCGCCGACCGCTGGATCCAGGGCTGGGACTGCCCGTCCGACTTCAAGCACTGGATGTTCGATCCAGAGACCGCGCAGCGCTACATCGCCGAGGTGCGGGCCCGCAACGCCGGTTGAGCCCTTCCGTGAGAGTCCGGTGCCTGCAGTTGGCACCGGACTCCTTCGTGTATGCGGTCCCTCCGCTACGGAGAGTCCCCCTCTCGGGGCGACCGTAAGGGCCGATCCGGTCCCGCGCTGTCCTATGACGTGCTTCACCCGCCGCGCGCCGCCCGCGGCCGTGCACAGGTGTTCCCGGAGGGCCCTGCAGCCGCGCGCATATCCCGGTGGCCCGCGCTGAATTACGGGTATGTCTTTCCGTGGAGGGAGGGAAATGGGTTCTGTTGCGGGAAACCGCTGCACACGGTTTCACGTTCGGCGCAAATCTGATTTCTCCTCCTCCTCAAACCCCATAAAGTCCTGACCGAATCCCCTGTCCGAAAAAGGAAGCATGCTTGTCAGCGCTCGCGAGCAAGCGTTACTCTCCCTCATGCTGGTTCCCATTTGGCCCAAAATCGCATTGTGTGGGTTGCTTGGGTCGGTAGTTGTGATTCTGGGGGCTGGGGTTGTCACATGTCCGAACTTCGCCGTGCCCTCACCACCGTTCCTGTGCACCTACACGGGCAGTTTCATGGGACGTGAACGCGGTCGGGCCGGACGAGGGCAGTCGAAAGGGAAGGGTGACGATGAACGGCGGACCGACGGGAACCCCCGTCCCCGGCAGTTGGGAACCCATAGCGATCATCGGCCTCTCCTGCCGTTTTCCGGGCGCCGGAAACCCCGAAGCCCTGTGGCGTCTGCTCGGTGAAGGCCACGAGGCCATCAGCGGTCCACCCGAACGGCTCGGCGGCGGATCACCCGAACGCGGTCCCGACTGGGGCGGCTACCTCCACGACGCGGAATACTTCGACGCCGCCTTCTTCGGGATCTCCCCCCGCGAGGCCCTGGCGATGGACCCGCAGCAGCGCCTCATGCTCGAACTCGGCTGGGAGGCCGTGGAGAACGCCCGCACCGCCCCCGGCTCCCTGCGGGACTCCCGGGTCGGCGTGTTCGCCGCCGCCATCGGCTCCGACTACGCGCTCCTGCACGACCGGGGCGGCCCCGAGGCCATCACCCACCACACCCTCACCGGCACCCACCGCAGCATGGTCGCCAACCGGGTCTCCCATGCCCTCGGCCTGCGCGGCCCCAGCCTCACCGTCGACGCCGGCCAGGCATCCTCCCTGGTCGGCGTGCACCTGGCCGTGGAGAGCCTGCGCCGCGGCGAGAGCGACTTCGCCCTGGCCGGCGGGGTCAACCTCATCCTGGTCCCGGAGAGTACCGAGCAGGTCGAGCGCTTCGGCGGCCTGTCCCCCGACGCCCGCCTCCGCGCCTTCGACGCCGGAGCCAACGGCTACGTGCGCGGCGAGGGCGGCGCCGTCGTCGTCCTCAAACCGCTCGGCCGCGCCCTGGCCGACGGCGACCGCGTACACGCCGTCATCCACGGCGGGGCCGTCAACCACGGCGGCGGCGACTCCTTCCTCACCCGGCCGACCGTCCGGGGGCAGGCCGAGGCCATCCGGGCCGCCCACGCCGACGCCGGCAAGGAGCCCGGTCGGATCGGCTACGTCGAACTGCACGGCACCGGCACCCCCACCGGGGACCCGGTGGAGGCCGCCGCGCTAGGCGAGGTCTTCGCCGCCGGGCGGGAGGAGCACCTGAGGGTCGGGTCGGTCAAGACCAACATCGGCCACCTGGAGGGCGCCGCAGGAATCGCGGGCTTGGTCAAGACCGTGCTCGCCCTGGAACACCAGCAGATCCCGCCCACCCTCAACTTCATCGAACCCGCCCCCGGCATCGACCTCGACGCCCTGGCCCTGAAGGTGCAGACCCGCCGCGAGCCCTGGCCCGTCCACACCCCGCTGGCCGGGGTGTCCTCCTTCGGCATGGGCGGCACCAACTGCCACCTCGTCCTGGGGCCCGCCCCCGCCGACGTCACCGCGGCGGAAGAGGGAGCGGCCACCCGGACCCTGGACCCGGTCCCCTGGGTGCTGTCGGCCCGCTCCGAGGAGGCACTGCGGGCCCAGGCCAGCGCCCTGCACGCCCACGTCTCCGCCCGTCCCGGCATCAGCGCCCGGGACGTCGGCTTCTCCCTGGCCACCACGCGCGACGTGTTCGAGCACCGCGCCGTGGTGTTCGCCCCCGGCGACGGCGGCACCCGTGAACTGGAGTCGGTGCGCTCCGAGAGCGTCGCCGCCGTCGACGGCCCCGGACCGGTCCTGGTCTTCCCCGGACAGGGCGGCCAGTGGATCGGCATGGGCCGTGACCTCCTGGAGGCCGATAGCCCTCCTGCCGAGGCGTTCGCCGCGCGGGTCCGCGAGTGCGAACGGGCCCTCGACCCCTACGTGGACTGGTCCCTGGCATCGGTGCTGCGCGGTGAACCGCAGGCCCCTGCGGTGACCGGTGCCCTCGCCCGCGTCGACGTCATCCAACCGGTGCTGTGGGCCGTCATGGTCTCCCTGGCTCGGGCCTGGGAGGCGCTGGGCGTGCGTCCCGCCGCCGTGGTCGGCCACTCCCAGGGCGAGTTGGCCGCCGCCTGTGTGGCCGGTGCCCTGACGCTGGAGGAGGCCGCCCGGATCGTGGCCCTGCGCAGCCAGGCCGTGGCCGAACTCGCCGGGACCGGCGGCATGGCCTCGCTGGGCGTGTCCGTGGAGGAGGCCGAGGAGCTCACCCGAGTCCTGCCCGACCTGCACGTTGCCGTGGTCAACGGGCCCGAGTCCGTGGTGCTCTCCGGTTCTCCGCGCTCGGTGCGCGCCGCGGTCGAACGCTGCGCCGACCGCGGCGCGCACGCGGCTCTCGTCGAGGTGGACTACGCCTCCCACTCCCCGCACGTGGAGCGCATCCGGAGCCGGATCGCCGAGCGGTTGGGGCGGGTACGGTGGCAGGCTCCAGAGGTGCCCTTCTACTCCACTCTCACCGGCGCCGAACTGGGCGGACGGGCACTGGACGCCGACTACTGGTACGCGGGCCTGCGCAGCCCCGTGCGGTTCTCGCGCGCCGTGGACGCCCTGGTCGCCGACGGGCACCGGGTCTTCCTGGAGGCGAGCCCCCACCCGGTCCTCACCCACGGCTTGCGGGACGCGCTGGAGCGGGCCGGGGCGTCCGGCCACGTCCTCAAGACACTGCGCAGGGGAGAGGGCGACCAGGCGCAACTGCTCAACGCCGCGGCCCGCGCCTTCACGGCCGGGGTGGACATCGAGTGGCCGCGCCTGTTCGAGGGCACCGGGGCGCGCCGCACCGACCTGTTCCCCTACCCGTTCCAGCGCCGCCGCTTCTGGCCCGGGATCGCCGTCGGGGCTCGTACCGGGACGGGGGTGGACTGGTCGGCTGCGCCGGAGGAGCCGGAGACGGTCCATGAGCGCACCGCCTCGGTGCTGGAACTGGTGGCGGAGCAGGCCGCCCGGGTGCTCTCCAGGGCCTCACTCGACCCGGGCGAGGAGGAACGCGCCTTCCGCGACCTGGGCTTCGACTCGATCATGATGCTGGAACTGCGCAACGCCCTGGACCGGCACACGGGCGTGCGCCTGGAGCAGACCGTGCTGTTCGAGCAGCCCACCCCGGCGGCTCTGGCCCGTTTCCTCGCTGGGGAGTTGGGCCGCGACGAGGTCAGTGTGGTGAGCGGACACCCGCAGCCCGCGGAACCGGACCCGAAGCCTCCCACCGTCCCGGCCCCGACGGCCCGGGACGGGGATCCGATCGCCATCACCGCGATGGCCTGCCGCCTGCCCGGGGGAACGGTCTCCCCGGAGGCGCTGTGGCGGCTCGTCGAGGAGGGGGCGGACGCCACCGGGGACTTTCCCGACAACCGTTTCTGGGACCTGGACGGGCTTTACCACCCCGAACCCGGAAAGCGCGGCCGCACCTACACCCGTCGCGGCGGGTTCCTCTACGACGCCGACCTGTTCGACGCCGACTTCTTCGGGATCTCCCGCCGCGAGGCCGACGCCATGGACCCCCAGCAGCGTTTGGTGCTGGAGACCTCCTGGGAGGCCGTCCACCGTGCAGGGCTCACCGTGGAGGAACTGCGGGCGTCGCCGGTGGGCGTGTTCGTGGGGGCGATGGCCTCCGACTACGGGCCCCGGCTGGCCGATCCGGCCGGAGAGGCCGACGGGGGGTACCGGCTCACCGGTTCCACCTCCAGCGTCGTCTCGGGGCGGGTCTCCTACGTGCTGGGCCTGCACGGCCCCGCGCTGACCATCGACACCGCATGCTCGTCCTCCCTGGTGGCGATCCTCCAGGCCGCCGAGGCGCTGCGCCGGGGCGAGTGCTCCATGGCCTTGGCCGGGGGCGTCACCGTGATGTCCAGCCCGGGTATGTTCCTGGAGTTCTCCGCCCAGCGCGGGCTGTCCCCCGACGGGCGCTGCCGGGCGTTCGGTGCCGGGGCCGACGGCACCGCCTGGGCCGAGGGCGTCGGCGTGCTCGTCCTGGAGCGCCTCTCCGACGCACGCCGGGCTGGCCGCCCCGTCCTGGCCCTGCTCCGGGGCGGGGCGGTCAACTCCGACGGCACCTCCAACGGGCTCACCGCCCCCAGCGGGCCGGCCCAGGAGCGGGTGATCCGCCAGGCCCTGGCCACAGCCGGGCTCGAACCGGGTGAGGTGGACGCCGTCGAGGCGCACGGCACCGGCACCAGGCTGGGCGACCCGATCGAGGCGTCCGCGCTCATCTCCGTCTACGGCCCAGACCGCGACGAGCCGCTGCGCCTGGGATCGCTCAAGTCCAATATCGGACACGCCCAGGCCGCCGCAGGGGTGGCCGGGGTGATCAAGACCGTGCAGGCGCTGCGCCACGGCCGCCTGCCGAGGACCCTGCACGCCGACGAGCCCACCCCGCACGTGGAGTGGGAGGGCAGCGGTGTGCGGCTGCTCACCGACGAGGAGCCCTGGCCCGACACCGGCAGGCCCCGCCGGGCGGCGGTGTCCTCGTTCGGGATCAGCGGCACCAACGCCCATCTGATCCTGGAGGGCGTCGTCGACGAGGGTACGCCGGTCCCCCCGCCGGACCTGCCGTTCAAGCGCCGCCGCCACTGGGCGGAACCCGCCTCCGTCCCGGCTCCGGCCACCACATCCGCGCTGCTGGGCGAGGGGGTGGAACTGGTCGGCGGCGACACCGTCTTCACCGGCGCCGCCGCCGTGGACGCCCCGGCCTGGGCCGCGGACCACCGGCTGCTCGGCCGGACCCTGCTGCCCGGTACCGCCCTGGTGGGCCTCGCGCTGCACGCCGGCGCCCGCACGGGTGCCCCGGCCGTCGCCGACCTCACCCTGGAGAGCCCGGTCTTGCTCCCGCGCTCAGGGACGGTCGACCTCCAGGCCACCGTCTCGGCCCCCCGCCCCGACGGCCACCGTGCCTTCACACTCCACTCACGGCTTCCCGGCGGGGACTGGACGCGCAACGCCTCCGGGGCACTCGCGGCTCCGGCCGGGCCGGTCCCGGGCTTCCCCGAGGACCTGCCGGGGGAGGCCGCGGACACCGGGCTGGACGGTGACGAGGCCTACGCCGGGCTAGCGCGCCGCGGCTACGCCTACGGCCCGGTCTTCCGAGGGCTGCGGCGGATATGGCGGCGCGGCGACGGAACGCTGCTCGCCGAGACGGCCCTGCCCGAAGGGCAGGCGCCCGGACCGTTCACCGGTCCGCACCCGGCCCTGCTCGACGCGGTCCTGCACGCGGTGCTCCTGCACGGCGGCTCCAGTGGCGACACCGAGTCGCCACTGGTCCCGTTCGCGTGGAGCGGGGTGCGCGCCGCCCCGGTCGGTGCACCGCCCCGCCTCCTGCGCACCCTCGTGGAGCACCGCGACGGCGACCGGTACCGCCTCTCCTGCACCGACGCCTCCGGATCCCCGGTGCTGACCGTCGACGAACTGGTCCTGCGCCCGATCGACCCCGCCGCCCTGCCATCGCTGCCCGACGAGGACCCCGGACTGTACCGACTGCGCTGGCAGGAGGTGGACGAGCCGCTCCCCGGGGACGCGGCCACCGTGGACCTCCCCTCGCTGGAGGCCCTGCCGGCAGAGGGCCCCGTGCCCGACACCGTCTACGCCGAACTGCCCGCCTCCGCCGTCTACGCCGACCACGAGTCGCTGCCCGCCGCCGTGCGCGAAGGGCTGCTCTCCGCCCTGGCCTCGGTACGCGCCTGGCTGGAGGACGCGCGCACCGCGCACGCCCGCCTCGTGCTCGTCACCTGGCGGTCGGTGTCCACCGACGGCGACGACCGGCTCAGCGGGCTGGCCGCCTCCTCGGTGTGGGGCCTGCTCCGCTCGGTCCAGCGCGAGCACCCCGACCGCTTCGTCATCGTGGACTCCGACGGCTCGGAGGACTCCCACCGGGTGCTCGGGCTCGTCGCCGGGACCGGCGAGCCCCAGGCGGCGCTGCGCTCGGGCCGGGTGCTGGTGCCCCGGCTGGTGCCGGCCTCCGAGGAGGGCGAACTCGTGCCGCCCGGTCCGCTGTGGCACCTGGCGGCCGAGACGCCGGGCTCCCTGGACGGGGTCGTCCCGATGCCCGCCCCCGAAGCGCCGCTGGGCGAGCACCAGGTCCGCGTCGCCGTGCGCGCGGCCGGGGTCAACTTCCGCGACGTCGTCGTCGCCCTGGGGATGATCCCCGACGACTACGGCATCGGTCTGGAGGGCGCTGGGACCGTCCTCGAAGTGGGGGCCGGGGTCACCGACCTGGCCCCCGGAGACCGGGTCGCCGGCATGCTCGACTCGGCCTTCGGGCCGGTGGCGGTCACCGACCGGCACCGCCTGGCCCGCATTCCGGAGGGGTGGGGCTTCGAGGAGGCCGCGGCCGTCCCCGTGGTCTTCCTCACCGCCTACCACGCCCTGGTGGACGTCGCGGCGGTCCGGCCGGGGGAGAGCGTCCTGATCCACGCCGCCGCCGGCGGGGTGGGGCTCGCCGCCGTCCAGCTCGCCCGCCACATGGGGGCCCGGGTGTTCGGCACCGCGAGCCCGCACAAGTGGGACACGGCCGTGGAGTACGGGGTGCCCCGTGAGCACCTGGCCTCCTCCCGCACCCTGGACTTCGAGGCGTCCCTGCGCGAGGCCAACGGCGGACACGGGTTCGACGTGGTCCTCAACTCCCTGAGCGGCGACTTCGTCGACGCCTCCCTGCGCCTGCTGCGCGCCCCCGGCGGCGGAGCGGGTGCGGGCGGCCGCTTCGTGGAACTGGGCCGCACCGACGTCCGGGACGAGGCGGAGGTCGCCGCCGAGCACCCCGGGCGCGGCTACCACTCGTTCGTCCTTCCCGACGTGCCCCATGAGCGGATCGGGCAGATGCTCGAACGCGTCATGGAGCTGTTCGCCGCCGGGTCCCTGCGCCCGCTGCCGGTGGCGGTCCACGACATCCGCCGCTTCCGTGAGGCGCTGCGCTCCCTCCAGCGGGGCGAGACCACCGGCAAGACCGTCCTGAGGGTGCCCGAGCCCTTCCCCGAGGGCTCCGCCGTGCTCATCACCGGCGGCACGGGCACCCTCGGCCACCGGGTGGCCCGCCACCTGGCCACCCACTACGGGGTCCGCGACCTGGTCCTGGTCAGCCGCAGCGGGGAGAAGGCCGACGGTCAACAGGAGCGCACCGAGGAGCTGCGCGCCCTGGGCGCGCGGGTCGGCGTCCACGCGTGCGACACCGCCGACCGTGCCTCCCTCGCCCGCCTGCTCGCGTCCCTGGACCGGCCGCTGGGCGCCGTCGTCCACGCCGCCGGGGTCCTGGACGACGCCACCGTGCTCTCCATGGACGCCGAACGGGTCGAGGCGGTCCTGCGGCCCAAGGCCGACGCCGCCTGGAACCTGCACGAGCTCACCGCCGACCTCGACCTGGGCGCGTTCGTGACGTTCTCCTCGATCGCCGGGATCCTGGGCACGGCGGGCCAGGCCAACTACGCGGCCGCCAACGTGTTCTGCGACGCGCTCGCCCACCACCGGCGCCAGCGCGGCCTGCCCGCCCTGTCCCTGGCATGGGGACTGTGGGACGGGGCCAGCGGCATGACCGGCCACCTCGACGGCGGTGACCTGGGGGTCCTGAGCCGGACCGGGGTGCTGCCCATGGCCCCCGACCGGGCCCTGGCCCGTATGGACGCCGCCCTCTACCTGGACCGTGCCGTCCTCGCCCCCGCCCTGCTCGACCCCTCGGCCGCCCCCGGCCTTCCGGTCCTGCGCGAGCTGGCCGACGGCTGTGAGGAGGCAGGGCCCGGGGAGGAAGCGGTCGAACCGGTGCTGTCGGCCGACCACCTGTCCGGGCTCTCCGAGGCCGATCGCGAGCGGATCCTGGTCGCCGCGGTGCGTGAGCACACCGGCGTCGTCCTGGGCCGGGGGGAGGAGGGCGGCGCCGGGGTGCCCGCCGACCGGCCCTTCAAGGAACTGGGCCTGGACTCCCTGACAGGGGTGGAACTGCGCAACCGCCTGGGGGCCGCCTGCGGCCTGCGGCTGCCCGTCACCGCGGTCTTCGACCACCCCACCCCGCGTGCCCTGGCCCGCCACGTCGCGGAGGAGCTCTTCCCCGACAACGGCCCCGTCCAGGACGACGGCGAGGCCCCCGACGACAGCGCGATCGACGACATGAACGTCGAGGGACTCCTCGAACTCGCTCTGGGAGGGGACGGCGCCCCCCGCGCCGAAGGTGAACAGGAGACCGTTGATGACTACCGATAGTGAGCAAAGCGCCCGGCTCGTCACGGCCCTGCGCTCGGCGCTGAAGAAGAACGAGCGCCTCCAGGAACGGCTGGACCGCGCCGGTGAACCCGTCGCCGTCGTCGGCCTGGCCTGTCGGCTGCCCGGCGGCATCGACACCCCCGAGGCCCTGTGGGACCTGATCGACCGCGGCGGCGAGGTCCGGGGTCCGCTGCCCGACGACCGCGACTGGGACCTGGGTGCCCTGCTCGGCGACGGCTCCGCGCCGCCCCTCTCCGCCATGTCCGAGGGCGCGTTCCTGGACGACGCCGCCGCCTTCGACGCCGACTTCTTCGGGATCAGCCCCCGCGAGGCGGAGGCCATGGACCCCCAGCAGCGGCTGCTGCTGGAGACGGCGTGGGAGGCACTGGAGCGCTCGGGGATCGCCCCGTCCGCGCTGGCGGGCAGTGACACGGGCGTCTACGTCGGAGCCGTCTCCCAGGAGTACGGCCCCTCGGCGACCGAGGCCCCCGACGACGGGTTCACGCTCAGCGGCACCAACCCCAGCGTCGCCTCCGGCCGTCTCTCCTACACCCTGGGCCTGCACGGCCCCTCCCTCACCGTCGACACCGCCTGCTCCTCGTCACTGGTGGCCGTACACCTGGCCGTGAGGGCACTGCGCGCCGGGGAGTGCTCCCTCGCGCTCGCGGGAGGGGCCACCGTCATGGCCCGGCCCGGGGTCCTCACCGAGTTCACCCACCTGCGCGGCGTGGCCGCCGACGGCCGCTGCAAGGCGTTCGGTGCCGGCGCCGACGGTGCCGGGTTCTCCGAGGGCGTCGGGATGGTCGCCCTGGAACGGCTCTCCGACGCGCGCCGGAACGGCCGCCGCGTGCTCGCCGTGATCCGCGGCGGGGCCGTTAACTCCGACGGCGCCTCCAACGGGCTGACCGCGCCCAGCGGTCCCGCGCAGGAGCGGGTAATCCGAGCGGCGCTGGCCGACGCCCGGCTGGCCCCGTCCGACGTCGACCTGGTCGAGGCGCACGGTACCGGCACCGTGCTCGGCGACCCCATCGAGGCCGGTGCGCTCATCGCCGCCTACGGGCGCGAACGCGCCCCCGACCGGCCGCTGTGGCTGGGCTCGCTCAAGTCCAACCTCGGCCACGCGCAGGCCGCAGCCGGGGTCTGCGGCCTGATCAAACTGGTGCTGGCGCTGCGCCACGGGGCGATGCCGCCCACGCTGCACGCCGACGAGCCCACCCCGCACGTGGACTGGGCGCAGGGCGCCGTCCGGCTGCTGGACCGGGGCCGGGACTGGCCCGACACCGCCGCGCCGCGCCGCGCCGCCGTGTCCTCCTTCGGTGCCAGCGGCACCAACGCCCACATCATCGTGGAGCAGGCCCCCGCCCCCGAACCCCCCGAACCCGCCGAGGCCGACCCGGGCCCGCACCTGTGGCCGCTGTCGGCCCGAGGCCCCCAAGCCCTCGCCGACCAGGCCCGCCGCCTGCGTGAGCGGGTGGCCGCCGACCCCGCCCTCGACCCCGCCGACGTGGGCCTGACCCTGGCCACCGCCCGCACCCGCTTCGAGCACCGCGCCGTCGCCTGTGGCCGCGACCGCGGTGCCCTGCTGGAGTCCCTGGCGGCGCTGGCCGAGCGCCGCCCCCACCCCGGCGCCGTCACCGGCCGCGCCCGCCCCGACCGCCGCGTCGTGTGGGTGTTCCCCGGTCAGGGCGGCCAGTGGGCGGACATGGCCGCGGACCTGCTCGCCCAGTCCCCGGTGTTCGCCGCGCGCATCGCCGACTGCGAGCGCGCCCTGGACCCGCACACCGACTGGTCGCTGACGGCCGTGCTGCGCCGCGCCCCCGGAGCGCCCTCCCTGGAGCGCGTGGACGTGGTTCAGCCGGTGCTGTGGGCGGTCATGGTCGCCCTCGCCGAGACGTGGCGCTCCCACGGCGTCCGCCCCGACGCCGTCGTCGGCCACTCCCAGGGGGAGGTCGCCGCCGCCTGCGTCGCCGGGCTGCTGTCCCTGGAGGACGCCGCCGCCGTGGTGGCACTGCGCGGCCGCGCCCTGCTGGAGCTGTCCGGCACCGGGGCGATGGCCTCCGTGGCGCTGCCCGCCGACCGGGTCCGCGCCGACCTCGCCGAACGCGGCGCCGACCTGCACGTCGCCGTCGTCAACGGCCCGGCCTCCACCGTGGTGGCGGGCCAGACCGAGGCCGTCGCCCGCCTGGTGGAGGACTACGACGGGCAGGGGGTGCGGGCCCGCCTCGTCGACGTGGACTACGCCTCCCACACGCCCCGCGTGGCCCCGCTGCGCGACCGGATCCACACCGACCTGGCTGGGATCGCCTCCCACGCCGGGGAGGTCCCCTTCCACTCCTGCGTGACCGCGGCACCGGCGGGGGAGGGGGACCTGGACGCCTCCTACTGGTACCGCAACCTCGCCGAGCCGGTCCGCTTCCACGACACGGTCCGCGCCCTGCTCGCAGACGGCCACGACCTGTTCGTGGAGGTGGGCCCGCACCCGGTGCTCTCGCCCGCCCTGCTGGAGACCTTCGAGGCGGAGGGGGCGCGCGGCGCCGCCGCCGTGGCCACCCTGCGCCGGGGCGAGGGCGGGGCCGACCGGTTCCGGCTGGCCCTGGCCGAGGCGTTCGCCTACGGCGCCGAGCCCGACTGGAGCACCCTGTTCCACGGCGGCGCCCGCCTCGTGGACCTGCCGACCTACGCCTTCCAGCACCGCCGCTACTGGCGCTCCCGAGGCACCGCCTCCGCCCACACCGCTCCCACCGGGCCCGCGCCGCAGGAGCCCGCCGAGGAGATGTGGAGCCTGCCCGGCGGGCTCTCCCCCGCCGAGCGCTCCCGGGCCGTCTTGGACCTGGTCCGCGCTGAGACCGCCGCGATCCTGGGCCACGACGGCCCCGAAGCGGTCGAACCGCTGCGCGGCTTCCTCGACGCCGGAGGCACCTCCCTGGGCGCGGTCCGGCTGCGCAACCGGCTGGTCGAGCTGACCGGCGTGGACCTGCCCGTCACGGTGGCCCTGGACCGGTCCACCCCCCAGGCCCTGGCCGAGCACCTGCTCGGGCTGCTCGACACCCGGTCGGCCCCGCCGCCGCTGCCGCTCCTGGACGAACTGGCCCGGCTCGAAGGCGCCGTCACCGCCGCCGAGTCCGCCGGCCCGGTCCCCGACGACGTCCGCGAGGAACTGACCGACCGGCTGCGCGGCCTGCTGCGCCGCGTCGACACGGCACCGGGTGAGGGCGGCCCCGACCTGGACGGGGCCACCGACGACCAGCTCCTGGCCCTCATCGACCAGGAGTTCGGGATCTCCTGACCCCGGATACCCGACCACGGCTGTGGGAGCGCGTACATGACCAGTACCGACAAGTTTCGCGAAACAGTCAAGAAGATGGCCCTCGACCTGCGCCGTTCCCGATCCCGGGCCGAGGAGTTGGAGCAGCGCGACCACGAGCCCGTCGCGATCGTCGGCATCGGCTGCCGCGCCCCCGGCGCCGCGAGCCCCGACGCGCTGTGGGACCTGGTGGCCGGGGGGCGCGAGACCCTCGGCCCCTTCCCCGACGACCGCGGCTGGGACCTGGACCGGATGCTGTCACCGGACCCGGACACCCCGGGCGCCACCCCCGTCCGCTCCGGCTCCTTCCTCGCCGACGCGGGCGACTTCGACCCCGCCTTCTTCGGGATCAGCCCCCGCGAGGCGACGGCCATGGACCCCCAGCACCGGCTCGTCCTGGAGACCGCCTGGGAGTCCCTGGAACACGCCGGGATCGTCCCCGCCTCCCTGCGCGCCACCCCCACCGGCGTGTTCGTCGGCCTGGTCGCCCAGGAGTACGGGCCGCCCGTCCAGGAGTCGCCGCCCGAACTCATCGGCTACCGGATGCTCGGCGGCATGACCGCCGTCGCAGCCGGCCGGGTGTCCTACACCCTGGGCCTGGAGGGCCCCGCCGTCACCGTCGACACCGCCTGCTCCTCCTCCCTCACCGCCCTGGCCCTGGCCGTGCGCTCCCTGCGCTCACGCGAGTCCTCCCTCGCCCTGGCCGGGGGCGCCAGCGTGTACACCGGCGTGTCCCCCTGGGTGTCCTTCGGCGAGCACGGTGCCCTGTCCCCCGACGGCCGCTGCAAGGCGTTCGGAGCCGGCGCCGACGGCACCGGCTGGGGAGAGGCGGCCGGCATGCTCGTCCTGGAACGGCTCTCCGACGCGCGCCGGAACGGCCGCCGCATCCTGGCCGTGCTGCGGGGCGTGGCCGTCAACCAGGACGGCGCCTCCAGCGGGCTGACCGCGCCCAGCGGTCCCGCGCAGGAGCGGGTGATCCGAGCGGCGCTGGCCGACGCCCGGCTGGCCCCGTCCGACGTCGACCTCGTCGAGGCGCACGGTACCGGCACCGTGCTGGGCGACCCCATCGAGGCCGGGGCGCTCGCCGCCGCCTACGGGCGCGAACGCGCCCCCGACCGGCCGCTGTGGCTGGGCTCGCTCAAGTCCAACATCGGCCACACCGGTGCGGCCGCCGGGGTCATGGGCGTCATCAAGGCCGTCCAGGCGCTGCGCCACGCGGTGATGCCGCCCACCCTGCACGCCGACGAACCCACCCCGCACGTCGACTGGTCCTCGGGGCCGCTCCGGCTGCTCACCGCCCCGCGCCCCTGGGACGCGACCGGGACACCGCGCCGCGCCGGGGTCTCCGCGTTCGGGGCCAGCGGCACCAACGTCCACGCCGTCCTCGAACAGGCCCCCGCCCCCGAACCCGCCGAGCACACCGCACCCGCAGCGGTACCCGTGCCGTGGGTGCTGTCCGGACACACCCCCGAAGCCCTCGCCGACCAGGCCCGCCGCCTGCGCGAGCGGGTCGCCGCCGACCCCGCCCTCGACCCCGCTGACGTCGGACTCACCCTGGCCACCGCCCGCACCGCGCACCCCCACCGCGCCGCCGTCGTCGCCGCCGACCGCGACACCCTCCTGGACCGCCTGGACGCCCTCACCGCAGGGGCCGCCCGCGAACCCGGCCTCGCGCGCGGCCGCGCCCGCCAGGGCCGGACCGTGTTCGTCTACCCCGGCCAGGGCTCCCAGTGGGAGGGCATGGCCCGCACCCTGCTCGCCGAGTCCCCCGTGTTCGCCGCGCGCGTCGCCGACTGCGAACGCGCCCTGGCCCCCCACAACGACTGGCGGCTCACCGACGTCCTCCTCGGCCGCGCCGGAGCCCCCGACCCCGACCGCACCGACATCGTCCCCCAACTGCTGTGGGCGGTCATGATCGCCCTCACCGCCGTGTGGCGCTCCCACGGCGTCCACCCCGACGCCGTCGTCGGCCACTCCCAGGGCGAAGTCGCCGCCGCGCACATCGCCGGAGCCCTCACCCTGGAACAGTCCGCGCAGGTCATCGCCGTGCGCAGCCGCCTGCTGGAGCGGATCACCGGCGACGTCGCCATGGCCGTCGTCTCCCTGGGCACCGACGCACTGGAACCGTACCTGGCCGCCGCCGACGGCGACCTGCGCGTCACCGTCCTCAACAGCCCCGGCACCACCGTCGTGGGCGGCGACCGCTCCGCCGTCGACCGCCTCATCGAGGCCTGCACCGCCGAGGGTGTGCAGGCCCGCCTGTTCGCCGAGCGCCTCATCTCCCACACCCCGCACGCCGAAGCGGTCCGCGACGACCTCCTGGGCTCCCTGGCCCGCCTCGCCCCCTCCGACCCCGACCTGCCCCTGTACACCTCGGTCACCGGTGGCCCTCTGGAGGGCCCCGCCGACGCCGCCCACTGGTACGCGGGCCTGAGCCGACCGGTCCTCTTCCAGGACGCCACCGAGGCCCTGCTCGCCACCGGGCACACACGTTTCATCGAGGTCAGCGCGCACCCCGTGCTCACCGCACCCCTGGCCGAGACCATCGCCCACACCGGCAGGGACGCGGCCACCGTGGCCACCCTGCGCCGCGACCAGGGCGGTACCGAACGCCTGCGCACCGCACTGGCCGAGGCGTTCGCCCACGGCGCCGACCCCGACTGGTCCGCCGTGTTCCACGGCGGCGCCCGCCCCGTGGACCTGCCCACCTACGCCTTCCAGCGCCGCCGCCTGTGGATGGCCCCCGCCGACGCCCGCTCCGACGCGGCCTCCGCCGGGCTGGAGTCCGAGGAGCACCCGCTGCTCGGCGCCGCCCTACCGCTCGCCGACACCGGCACCGTCGTGTTCACCGGCCGCCTCTCCCGCACCTCCCACCCCTGGCTGGGCGACCACGCCGCGGGCGACACCGTGCTGCTGCCCGGCACCGCCTTCCTCGACCTGGCCCTCACCGCCGGGGACCGGCTCGGCACGCCCCACGCCGTCGAACTCCTCGTGCAGACGCCCCTGGTCCTGCCCGAGACCGGCGCGGTCCAGCTCCAGGTCGCCGTCGAACGCGCCGACGAACGCGGCCACCGGGCGCTCACCGTCCACGCCCGCCCCGCTG
The DNA here is from genome assembly GCF_048060475.1 of Nocardiopsis sp. LOL_012. Classification (NCBI taxonomy): domain Bacteria; kingdom Bacillati; phylum Actinomycetota; class Actinomycetes; order Streptosporangiales; family Nocardiopsidaceae; genus Nocardiopsis; species Nocardiopsis sp. LOL_012. The sequence continues at coordinate 23,201 of NZ_JBHMIV010000049.1, forward strand.
GGACACCCGGAGCCCCCGACTTGGGCGACCGCCCCTGGATCCGGCACGCCACCGGCACCCTGGCCCCCGAACCCGCCATCGCCCCCCGCGACCTCGCGCAGTGGCCGCCCCCCGGGGCCGAACCCGTCGACACCACCGACCTCTACCCCGCCCTGGAGACCCTCGGCTACACCTACGGCCCCGCCTTCCGCGGCCTGACCGCCGCCTGGACGCGCGGCGACGAGGTGTGGGCCGAGGTCGAACTGCCCGCCGCCCTGCACGCCGACGCCGACCGGTTCGGGCTGCACCCCGCCCTGGCCGACGCCGCCCAGCACGCTCTTGGCTGTGCCTCCTGGACGCCCCGCGACGGGGTGCGGCTGCCCTTCGCCTGGAGCGGTGTCACCCTGCACGCCGCCGGGGCCACCCGGCTGCGCGTCCACGTGCGCCCCACCGGCACCGAGGAGGTGGCGCTCCTGCTCGCCGACTCCGGCGGGGCGCCCGTCGCCACCGTCGACTCCCTCGTCCTGCGCGCCCCCGCCGACGCCGCCGAACCGGTGGAGGCCGCCGACGACCTCTTCCACGTCGCCTGGGAGCCCGCCCCCGCGCCCGCCCCCGCCCAGAGGCAGAACTGGGCGGTGGTCGGCGAGGACCTGTTCGACACCGCCGCCGCGCTCACCGCCGCCGGGCACACCGTCCGCGCCCACGCCGACACCCCGGCCATGCTCGCCGCCCTCGACGCCGGGGCCCCCGTCCCCGACCGAGTCCTGCTGCCCCGTCTGCTCCCCCCGGTGGAGCCAGGCCCGGCCGACGCCCGCGCCGCCGTCACCGGCACCGTCGAGGCCGTGCGGCTGCTGCTCGCCGACACCCGAACCGAGAACGCCCGCCAGGTCGTGCTCACCCACCGGGCCGTGGCCGCCGCCGACGGCGAGGACGTGCCCGACCCGGCCCACGCCCCCCTGTGGGGGCTGGTGCGCGCCGCCGCACAGGAGCATCCCGGCCGGTTCGCGATCGTGGACACCGACGACCCCGGCCGCAGCGGCCCCGCCCTGGTCGCGGCGCTGACCGGCGACGGCGAGCAGACCGCCCTGCGCTCCGGGGAGGCGCTCACCCCCCGCCTGGTCCGCACCGAACGCACCGGTGCCCCCCTCTCCTTCGGCGACGGCACCGTCCTGGTCACCGGCGCCACCGGAACCCTGGGCGGGGAGATCGCCCGCCACCTGGTGGACCGGTACGGTGTGCGCGACCTCCTCCTGGCCAGCCGTAGCGGCCCGGAGGCCAAGGGCGCCGACGAGCTGAAGGCGGACCTGGCCGCCCGGGGCGCCCGCGTGACCCTGGCCGCCTGCGACACCGCCGACCGCGAGCGTCTGGCCGACCTGCTGTCGGAGCACCGCGTCACCGGGCTCGTCCACACCGCCGCCGTCCTGGACGACGCACTGCTCACCTCCATCACCCCCGAATCCGTCGACCGCGTGCTGCGTCCCAAGGTCGACGCCGTCCACCACCTGGACGAACTGCTCCCCGACGCGGCGGCGTTCGTGCTGTTCTCCTCCGCCGCGGGCACCCTCGGCAGCCCCGGCCAGGCCCACTACAGCGCCGCCAACGCCTACGCCGACGCGCTCGCCCACCGCCGGCGCGCACGCGGCAGGCACGCAGTGTCCCTGTCCTGGGGCATGTGGGCCCGGCGCGGCGGCGGCACCGCACGCCTGGACGACCGGGACCTGGGCCGCTACACCCGCCTGGGCATGGCCGGCCCGGTGGCCACCGGGCACGGGCTCGCCCTGCTCGACGCCGCCCTGGCCACCGGCCGCCCCCACCTGCTGCCGGTCCCCCTGGACCTGGCAGGGGCCCGGGCCCGCGCGGCCCGCACCGGCACGGTCTCCACCATGCTCTCCGCCCTGGTGCGCCCGCCGCGCCGCCGGGCGGGGGCCGCGGGCCCCGCCGCCGAGGCCCTGCGCGCCGTACTCGCCCGCACCCCCGCCGAGCAGCGCGCAGACACGGCCCTGTCCCACGTCTTGGCCGCCACGGCCGAAGTGCTGGGCCACACCGACACCGCCGAGATCGACGCCGACACCCCGTTCCTGGAGATGGGCTTCGACTCGCTCACCGCCGTCGAACTGCGCAACCGGCTCGCCGCGGCCACCGGCCTGCGCCTGCCCGCCGGACTGGCCTTCGCCCACCCGACGCCCCGCGGCCTGGCCGCCCACCTGCTCGCCGAACTGGTCTCCGGACCGGGGCCGGAGCCCGAATCGGCCTCGGCCCGCCCGGCCGCCGACGGGCTGGTGGACCTGTTCACGGACGCCTGCCACCGGCGGCGCATCACCGACGGGCTCGACCTGCTGTGGTCGGCCTCGCGGATGCGCCCCGCCTTCACCGGTACCGCCGACGCCGGTCCGCCCCGCGCCCCGGTCCGGCTCTCCCGTGAGGGGGAGGCGACCCGGCTCATCTGCCTGCCCTCGATCCTCATGGTCTCCGGGGTCCAGGAGTTCGCCCGCTTCGCCGGCCGCATCCGCGGCCACCGCAGGGTGGACGTCATCGCCCAGCCCGGGTTCGGTGACGGCGAACCGCTCCCGGCGAGCATCGGCGCCGTCGCCGACGTGCTGGCCGAGGCGGTCGCCTCCTGCGCGGGCGAGGACCCCTACGTCCTGGTCAGCCGCTCCTCCGGCGGCTGGGTCGCCCACGAGGTGGCACGCCGCCTGGAGGAGCTGGGCCGGCCGCCGGAACTGACCGCGCTGATGGATAGCCCCGACACCACCGACCTGGAGACTTCCGGCCTGCCCACCATCGAGGCGGGCGTGGTCGAGCGCGCCGAGGCGATCGGCACCATGGACGGGGTCCGCCTCACCGCGATGGGCGCCTACGTGCGCCTGTTCCGCGACTGGCGCCCCGGGCCGCTGGCCACCCCGGTGCTCCAACTGCGCCCCCAGCAGCCCACCATCGACCGCGACGGGCGGCCGCTCGCCCCGTTCACCTGGGCGTCCGAGCACGAGGTGCTGCGTGTGCCCGGCGACCACTTCAGCATGCTGGAGGACGACGTGGACAGGGTCGGCTCCCTCTTCCACGACCACCTCACCGCCCGAGGCCTGTGAGCCGGGCGGTCCCCGCCGCACCGGTCGGGCGGGGACCGCCCGGAACAACCGGCCCGCCGGTCGTGTTGCAGGGCCGGACACCCGATACTGGAGGGGCCCGCCCCCGCCCGGTGGAAAAACCGGTTGCCGACCCTCGTAGCCTTGAGACCTGTTGACTTACTCCCCCTCGTGAACGAGGGGGATTCCGGCAGCCGCCTACCGGCGGTTGGGGGCCTTGGCCCCGTCGCGGGTCGCCCCGCGGCCTTCCTG
>NZ_JBHMIV010000050.1:0-24450 GCF_048060475.1 Nocardiopsis sp. LOL_012
TCGCGGGGCTGCACACCTACCATGTGGAGGCGGGGGACCTCGACCTCCTCAACCACAACTGTGGTGATGGCGTATCAATTTATAGAACCCCCAAGGATTCTGCGAAAGATTTTGAATTGGACAATGGTCCTAACGTCGCGAATCATCAAGGTGGAAATCGTATGGTCTATTTTGGTGAGCAAAGTGTGGCGTCTGAATACTTGGGGCGCCGAGGGTTTGCAAATGGAATGATCAGGTATGATATGGATGAGCGTTTTCTGCGCGAATTTTCCGATCGGGCATTTCGTTATGATTGGCAAGGTCCGAAAGGTTCTCCGCGCATCGAATTTGAGATACCTGTTGATAGAATCAGTAGGTTCAATGAACTTACTCGAGGCAGATTCTGGATTCCTGGAGCGAGTTGAGCCATGGTTTCTGTCGGCCAGAGGGTTGAAGTTTTCGTCTCTGGTGTGCGCCCATGGGGCATTGATGTGGTGACGGTCGGAGGTGAAGTCGGATTTATTGATAACCTAAAGATCTCATTTAGTGAAAGTCATGGAAATTTTCCCCGGGAGGGTGATTCGTTCGAGGTAGTCATTCTTGATGATATGCGCACTCCCTTTCGCGCTAGCATGCTTGAGTTGGATTTTCATTGAAATTGACTTACGCGGCAGGTGTTGGGTGTGTGGCGCCTGTGCCAGAACCAATCTCGCTTGTGTTTGGGGTATGGTTAGTGGAGGAGAGTGCTGAAGAGGAAAGTGGCCCATTCGGCGGCGGGGAAGGGGAGCTGTCCGGCGTCGGGGTGCTTGGAGTCGCGGACCGCTGCACCGCAGGGGAGACCGGCTACCTCGACACAGTTCCCTCCCGTGTCAGCGCTGTAGCTGCTCTTCCGGAAGCCGGTGGGGATGTGGGCCACTTCGACGCACTCGGCGCGGTTGCCGCTGTAGCTGGACTTGAAGAAGTTCAGTTCTTCATGTGTGGACATGCTGTTCGTGGGACTCCAGGCTCTGCTGTAGGAATCGGATGCTCTCTGAGGTCCGGAGAGCGGCTGCGTTCAGGTGTGAGAAGTCTGCTACATAACGTTGCACAGATTCGCTCTCCTGGACAAAAAGGATATCTGTTGACGTTTCTGTGTAGACGACGCTGGGGTCGAGCTGGCTGGGGAAGTCCAGCATGACGAATGATCCTGACAGGGCTGCGTGCATCCCAGCGCTGAAGGGGAGGACCTGGACGTCCACGTTGTGATGCATCGCCATGTTGATCAGGTGTTGTAGCTGATCGCGCATGACCTCAGAGTTGCCTGCCAACCGGTGCAGGGCAGCCTCATCGATCACTGCCCACAGGTGCAGGGGGCGGTGCCTGGTCAACACGTGCTGTCGTTGCATGCGTGCATCGACGTTGCGCTGCACCTCCTTGTCGGAGAGGGTCCCAGCTCCCCGGAAGATCGACTCGGCATACTCCGGTGTCTGAAGCAGACCGGGGATGACCTGGCACTGATACATGCGCATCATCGAAGCTTCGACCTCGAAGTCCGGCAGTGCGTTGCCGCCGAACACGTCCTTGTAGCTGGACCACCAACCGCGCTCCTTGGACTCCCGAGAGAGTTCGTGGAGACCTGTCCTGACCTCGTCTGATGCTTCATACAGATCCGCGAGGGCATCGATGTCGCGCGCCTTGATGCGTCGGGCCTCGGCGGATTCGATGTTGCTCAGTGTGGACTGGGGGACGGAAGCCTCCTTGGCGGCTACAGAGAGCTTGAGTCCACGGTCTTCTCGCAGGCGGCGGAGCTCTCGGGCGAGCCTCCGGCGACGCACGGTGGGGCTGATCGGAGGGTTCATGAGGGAAGCCTACTCAGGATTTTCTTGTATATCGAGAAATGACGTTGACAAGTTGTATATCGCAGAGCACTATGGGTATGTAGCCAGTGACCGACAGATCACGGACGGTTCATGTCGGTCAGGCTACGCCTCGCCCGTTCCGCGCATCACGGCAACCGTGAGACTCCTCCAACGGGCACCACGCAACCCCTGTTCACGCCGCTACGCGCAAGGAGTGTGTCCGCCGTGCCTGCAACCGCCCCGACCTCCACCCCACCTCCGGTGCCGGTCCTGGGGGAGGCCACCGTGCCGCTGTCCAGCTTCATCCAGCCCGCCTGCCGCCACTACTTCTCCAGCCGCCCCGAGCGCCCCAACTACCGCATGCGCCGCTACACCTTCGCCGGAACCCCCGCCGTGATGCCGCTGGTGCGGGCCTTCCTCGACACCTGCGCCGCCGAGCGCGACCGCGACTACCGCTACCTGTTCACCCTGCTCGGCAGCGAGCCGGCCAACAACGCCCTCGACCACAGCCTCTCCGGCCGGCCCGGCGGCAGCTACACCCTCCTGGCCCACCGCCACCGCACCGGCCTGCACCTGACCTGCGACGACCGTGGCGGCCTCCACCGGCGCGACTCCCACCTGAAGGCCTCGGCCGACAGCCCGAACCCCGAACCCGGGTCCGGGCGCGGACTGGCCCTGGTCGACGCCCTGTCCACCGACTGGGGCGACAACGGCCCGGCCGACTTCCGCCGCGTCTGGTTCTACCTCGCCTACGACCCCACCGGAAGCCGCTGGAACGCCCCCGCCGACGCCTGACCGAGTTCGAGGTTCGCCCCAGGGCGAACCTCGGCGCGAAAGTTCGTCGTAGGGCGAACCTCGACGGCACGGCGCACCCCGCCTGGACCGCACGGCCCACCCCGCGCCCTCACACCGCTTCCACGTCCACCTTGCGGCCGTCGGGGTCGGTGAGCACGCGGCGGCCCGGCTCCAGGGGCGGGCGGGCCGCGGCGGCGTCCACCGCCAGGCCGAGCCGCAGGGCGCCGGTACGGCGCGTGCCGGTGGCCGGATAGATCTCCAGCACCGAACCGTCGCCCAGCACCGCCGCGTAGTGCCGCGGCCCCTTGCCGTGCCGCTCCTCGGCGAAGTCCAGGCCCAGGGCGGTGTAGAAGGCCCGGCACTCCTCCATGCGCTCGCTGTACAGGACCAGCAGGGTGACGCGCGCGCTCGTCGTCATGGTCGGCTCCCAAGGGGGTCGCGGGTGGTGCGGGACGGTGTCGCGCCGCCTTCTACTCGGCGTCCACGGGCTCGTCGGCGGTGCCCTCGCGGCTGGCGAGCAGGCGGCGCAGCGACGCCACCCGGTCCGGGTCCAGGCGGCCCTTCGCCAGGGCGGCGGCCACCGCGCAGTCCTCCGTGCCCTCCTGGTGGGAGCACTCCGGCGGGCAGTCCAGCGCCACCTCGCCGATGTCGGCGAAGCCCGCCACGATGTCCTCCGGGTCGATGTGGGCCAGCCCGAAGCTGCGCACGCCCGGGGTGTCGATCAGCCAGCCGCCCCCGAACGCCAGCGCCAGGGCCGACGTGGAGGTGTGCCGGCCCCGCCCGGTCACGGCGTTCACGTGGCCCACGGCCCGGTCGGTCCCCGGCACCAGCCGGTTCACCAGGGTGGACTTGCCCACCCCGGAGGAGCCCACGAACACGCTGGTGCGGCCGGTCAGCCGGGCCGCCATCCCGTCCAGGTCGGCGTCGGGGCGCAGCACCTCGTAGGGCACCCCCAGCGGCTCGTACACCCGGACCAGCTCACCGGGGTCGGCCAGGTCGGCCTTGGTCAGGCACAGCAGCGGGTCCAGCCCCGCGTCGTAGGCGGCCACCAGGCAGCGGTCCACGAACCGGGGCTGCGGCGCGGGGTCGGCCAGCGCGCACACGATCGCCATCTGGTCGGCGTTGGCGACGATCACCCGCTCCACGGGGTCGGTGTCGTCGGCGGTGCGGCGCAGCACCGAGGCGCGCTCCCGCACCCGCACCACCCGCGCCAGGGTGTCGGGCCTGCCGGACAGGTCGCCGACCACGTCCACGCGGTCGCCCACCACGATCGAACCGCGGCCCAGCTCGCGGGCCTTCATCGCCACCACCGGCACGCCGTCCACCAGGCACCGGTACCGGCCCCGGTCCACGGCGGTGACCAGCCCCTCGACGGCGTTCTCGTGCTTGGGCCGCGTGCGGGTGCGGGGGCGCGAACCGCCCCGAGCGCGCACGCGGATGTCGTCCTCGTCCAGGTGGCGCCCGCCGCCCCGCGTGCGGCTCATGACAGGACCTCCGACCACAGGCCCGGGAAGTCGGGCAGGGTCTTGCGCGTGGTGGCGATGTTCTCCACCTCCACTCCGGGCACCGCCAGGCCGATGACCGCGCCGGAGGTGGCCATCCGGTGGTCGTCGTAGGAGTGGAACACGCCGCCGTGCAGCGGGCGCGGCCGGATGAGCAGGCCGTCGGGCAGCTCCTCGGCGTCGCCGCCCAGGCGGTTGATCTCGGCGGCCAGCGCCGCGATGCGGTCGGTCTCGTGGCGGCGCAGGTGGGCGATGCCGGTGAGGCGGGAGGGGGAGTCGGCCAGGGCGGCGACGGCGGCGATGGTGGGGGTGAGTTCGCCCACGTCGCGCAGATCGGCGGTGATGCCGTGCACCTTCCCGGTGCCGCGCAGGGTGAGGCCGTCGCCGGAGCGGGAGACCTCGCCGCCCATGCGGGTGAACAGTGAGCGCAGCGCGTCGCCGGGCTGGGTGGTGTGCTCGGGCCAGCCCTCGACGGTCACCTCGCCGCCGCCGACCAGGGCGGCGGCCAGGAACGGCGCGGCGTTGGACAGGTCGGGTTCGACGGTGATCTCGGCGGCCTTGACCGGGCCGGGCTCCACCCGCCAGGAGTTCTCCCCGGTGGTGACGGCCACGCCCGCGTCCCGCAGCATCTGGACGGTCATGTCCAGGTGCGGCTGGGAGGGCACCGGCGGGCCCTGGTGGCGCACGTGCACGCCCTCGGTGAAGCGGGCGCCGCTGAGCAGCAGCGCGGAGACGAACTGGGAGGAGCCGGAGGCGTCCAGCGTGACCTCGCCGCCGCGCACGGCACCGGTGCCGTGGACGGTGGCGGGCAGGGCACCGCGCCCGCCGTCGTCGATGTCGGCGCCCAGGGCGCGCAGGGCGTCCAGCAGCGCGTCCACGGGCCGCTCCCGGGCGCGCGGGTCGCCGTCGAAGTGGACCTCGCCGGAGGCGAGGGCGGCCAGCGGCGGCACGAACCGCATCACGGTGCCCGCGTTGCCGACGTCGATGGAGACGGGGCCGCGCAGCGGCGCGGGGGTGACGGCCAGGTCCTCGCCGGAGGCGGTGACGCGCGTGCCCAGGGCGCGCAGGGCGCCGGCCATCAGCTCGCTGTCGCGGCTGACGAGGGGGCGCCGCACCAGGCACGGCGTCTCCGACAGCGCGGCCAGCACGAGCGCCCGGTTGGTCATGGACTTGGAACCGGGCAGGGACACGCGGGCGCGCACCGGGCGGTCGGCGGTGGGCGCGGCCCAGTGCGGGCCGGGGGCGGCGGTCTCGTGCGGGTCGGGCTGTGGGGACGCGGAGTCAGGCATGGTCCAAGGTTACCGAGCGGCCGGTCCCCGGCGGAGCGCGAAGCGTGCGGCGGTACCCTGGGACGGCCATGGTGTATCTGGATCACGCAGCCACGACCGAGGTCCGCCCCGAGGTCATCGCCGACGTCACGGACGGGTTCGGCGTCCTCGGCAACCCCTCCTCCCTGCACGGGCACGGCCGGGCCGCGCGCCGCACCGTGGAGGAGGCGCGTGAGCGGATCGCCCGGGCGCTGGGCTGCACGCCCCACGAGGTGGTCTTCACCGGGGGCGGTACCGAGGCCGACAACATCGCGATCAAGGGCCTGTACTGGTCGCGCAACCACGAGGACCCCGCGCGGCGCAGAATCCTCGTCAGCGCCGTGGAGCACCACGCGGCCCTGGACCCGGCGCAGTGGATGGCCGACCACCAGGGCGCCGAGTTCGAGGCGCTGCCGGTGGACGCCGCCGGGCGCGTGGGCCCGGACACCCTGCGCGCGGCCGTGGAGCGCGACCCGGCGTCGGTGGCGCTGGTGTGCGTCATGTGGGCCAACAACGAGGTCGGCACCGTCCAGCCGATCGCCGAACTCGCGGCCGTGGCCGCCGAGTACGGCATCCCCTTCCACACCGACGCCGTCCAGGCGGTGGGTGTCGAACCCGTGGACTTCGCCGCCGCCGGGGTGGGCTCGCTGGCGCTGAGCGGGCACAAGATCGGCGGCCCGGTCGGCGTGGGCGCCCTGGTCCTGGCGCGGGGGCTGGCCCCCGTCCCGGTGCTGCACGGCGGCGGCCAGGAGCGCGACATCCGCTCGGGCACCCTGGCCACGCCGCTGCTGCGCGGCCTGGCCACGGCCGTCGAGCTGGCCGTGGCCGAGCGCGAGGAGCACGCCAAGCACCTGTCGGCGCTGCGCGAGGAACTGGAGGAGCGGGTGCGCGCGGCCGTGCCGGACGCCATCGTCAACGGCGACGCCGAGCGGCGGCTGCCGGGGATCTCCCACCTGTCCTTCCCCGGGTGCGAGGGGGACGCGCTGCTCATGCTGCTGGACGCCCACGGCATCTCCTGCTCCACCGGGTCGGCCTGTTCGGCGGGGGTGGCCCAGCCCAGCCACGTGCTGCTGGCCATGGGCGCCGACGCCGACACCGCGCTGAGCAGCCTGCGGCTGTCCCTGGGCCGCACCTCCACGCGGGAGGACGTGGCGGCGCTGGCCGAGCGGATCGGTCCCGCCGTGGAGCGGGCCCGCGCCGCCCGGGCCAAGCGCCGCCGCTGAATCCGCTGCGCTGCCCGGCTAACCGCGCTCGACGGTGACCGACTCCAGCACCACGTCGTCCACGGGCCGGTCCTGGGCGCCGGTCGGTACCTGGGAGATGGCCTCCACGACGGCGTAGGACTCCTCGTCGGCCACCTGGCCGAAGATCGTGTGCATCCCGTTGAGGTGCTCGGTCGTCCCCACCGTGATGAAGAACTGCGAGCCGTTGGTGTCGGGGCCGGAGTTGGCCATCGCGAGCACGCCCGGCTCGGCGAAGTCGTAGTCGGACCCCACCTCGTCCTCGAACCGGTACCCGGGGCCGCCCCGGCCTGTGCCCTCGGGGTCGCCGCCCTGGATCATGAAGCCGTCGATGACGCGGTGGAAGACGGTGCCGTCGTAGAAGGCGGCGTCTCCGGTCTCGGGGTTGGGCACGCCCTCGCCCTCGGCCAGGCCGACGAAGTTGGCGACGGTCAGCGGCGCGGCCTCGGGGAACAGCACGACCTCGATGTCGCCCTCGCTGGTGTGCAGTGTGGCACCGGTCACGTCGGAGACGTCGATGTCGGCGGGGCCGCCCTCCTGTTCGCCGGAACCGCCGGAGCCGTCGGAGCCCGTGTTCTGCGTCTCGTCCTCTCCAGTGGGCTCGGTGTCCCCGGTGTCCCCGGTGCACGCGGTGCTGCCCAGGAGGGCGGTGGTGGCGAGGAGGGCGGCTGCGGAGAGGGCGAAGCGGTGCATGGCGGGTACCTTCGGCTGGGATACGGGGTGATCCGCACAGATTACTGCCGCCTGCCGGATGCCCCTCGCCGGGGTGTCGGGGCCGGTCACGGCGGGTGTGGCCGCCCTCGGGCAGGGGAGAGGGGCCAAGGGGCCCGCAACCTGGGATGATTAGTCATGCCTTGTGTGGACTTATCGCGGATCGCCGGAGCCGCCAGGGCGCTTGACCCGTCACCCTCGGTCGGGAGAAGGTCGTTTCGGATGGGGGCGTGTATCCGAGGGACCCGCCCCGAACGGCGAGGGAGAGGAAACGGGCGTGGACACGGTGCTGCCGTCTGCGATGTGGCTCCCCTTCGGCGCGCGGCTGCTGCGCGCCCGCTCCGACAAGGGGCTCTCACGTGCCGAGCTGGCCAGGACCGTCGGTGTCACCGACGACAAGCTCCGCCAGGTGGAGTACGCCTACTGCCGTCCCGCGCGCACGCTCGTCGAGCGCGTGGACACCGCGCTGGGCACCGACCGCCAACTCCTGGACGCGTGGGCGATCACCCTCCAGGCCGAGGCGTTCCCCAACGAGTTCGGCGACCTGCGGGAGATCGGCCTGCACGCCGCCCGGCTGTGGGAGCACCAGCCCATGGCCGTCCCCACCTTCCTGCGCACCCGCGAGTACTCCCGCGCGATCCTGGGACCCGCCCATCCCGGCCTGGACACCGAACAGGTCGAGTCCCTGGTGGACGAGGAGATGCTGCACCGGGCCGCGATGATCGGCCCCGAAGGACCCGAACTGCGGGTCGTCGTCAACGAACCCGTCCTGACCCGGCCCCAGGGCGGCGCCACCGTCAGCGCCGACCAGCGCGGCTTCCTCGCCGACCTCATCGAGGCGGGCATCGTCACGATGGCCGTCATCCCCGAGGAGACCCCGCACCACCCGGGCCTGGGCGGGGCGTTTCGGCTCATGGAGTTCGAGGACCGGCCCAGCATGGTCTACGCCTTCGCCGCCCGCGACGGCGACCTCACCGCCGATCCCGAACAGGTCGGGCGCTGCGCCATGATCCGCGAGGCCATCGAGGACGCCGCCGTCGAACTCACCCCGGACTCGCGCCTGCTGACGGCGGGTCGCCCCGGGGCGTGACACGCCCTGTGACCGGGCCACCCGCCGAGGGCCTTGGGAGGGCCGTCCCGATGGGCTAGGTTGCGCGCCATGGACATCGCGATCACATCCGGATACGTCGTCCCCGTCGACGGCGACCCCATCGACGGCGGCACCGTCCTCGTCTCCGGCGGCAGGATCACCGCCGTGGGCCGCGATGGCGACATCGCCGTCCCCCAGGGGGCCGAGGTCGTCGACGCCTCCGGGGCGTGGGTGCTGCCCGGCTTCGTCGAGGCGCACGGCCACATCGGCATCGACGAGGAGGGCATCGGCTGGGCCGGTGACGACACCAACGAGATGACCGACCCCAACGGCGCCCGCATGCGCGCCCTGGACGCCATCAACCCCGCCGACCAGGGCTTCACCGACGCACTCTCCGGCGGCGTCACCACCTCCGTCGTCAAACCCGGCTCGGGCAACCCGATCGGCGGCCAGACCGTCGCGATCAAGTGCTGGGGCCGCAGCGTCGACGACCGCCTCCTCAAGCAGCCCGCCAGTGTCAAGAGCGCACTGGGGGAGAACCCCAAACGGGTCTACGGGAACAAGGACCGGCTGCCCTCCACCCGCCAGGGCGTGGCCGCCGTCATCCGCGACGCCTTCACCAAGGCACAGGACTACAGGGCCAAGCGCGACCACGCCGCCGCCCAGGGCGAGCCCTTCGACCGCGACACCACCCTGGAGGTCCTGGTCCGGGTCCTGGACGGCGAACTCCCCTGGTGCCAGCACGTCCACCGCGCCGACGACATGCACACCGCGATGCGCCTGGCCGACGAGTTCGGCTACCGCCTGGTCATCAACCACTGCACCGAGGGCCACCTGCTCGCCGACGAGATCGCCGCCCGCGGCATCCCCGTGATCACCGGGCCGCTCATGATCGGCCGCTCCAAGGTCGAGGTGAGGAACAAGACCCTGGCCAACCCCGGCATCCTCGACCGCGCGGGCGTGAAGGTCGCCCTCACCACCGACCACCCGGTCGTGCCCGTGGAGTTCCTCGTGCACCAGGCCACCCTGTGCGTCAAGGAGGGGATGGACCCCGGTGCGGCGATCCGCGCCATCACCCTCAACCCCGCCGAGATCATGGGGATCGCCGACCGGGTGGGCGCGCTGCGCCCCGGCATGGACGCCGACGTGGTGGTGTGGTCGGGTGACCCCCTCGACGTGATGAGCCGCGCCCTGCGCGTGTTCGTCGGCGGACGCGAGGTCTACACCTACGACGAGGAGCGGCGCGAGGGCCGGGCCCTGGACCCCTACTACCGCGAGGACCGCTCCTGACGGGCTAGGCGAGTTCGCGCAACCCCTCGGCCACGGCCGCCACGCCGCTGCCGGAGGTGTCCAGTACGGCCGTGGCCCGCTCCATCTCCAGCCACTTGCCCAGGTCGGACACCTCGCCGGGGCCTCCCTCCGCCAGGACCAGGGGGGAGGCCGCCGCGACCGCCGCCATCAGCAGCGCCGCGCCCCCGCCCAGGACCGACAGCGGTGTGCCCGGAGCGGCCACCACACCGACCCGCTCCCGGCCGGTCAGCCCCCAGGCCTTCGCGCGTTCGCGGCCCGCCGCCACGAGCTCGGTGCCGGTCCAGGAGCGCCCCGGCCCCTCCAGCGCCGCCGCCTCGGCGTCCAGCGCGTAGGGTGCGAAGTGGTCGCCGTGCGCGCGCACCTCCGTGGTGTAGTCCAGTGCCAGGGGCGGTACCTCCTTGAGCGGCAGCCCGAGCGGGTGCAGCGAGGTCCCCACCACCTCCTCGGCGCCGCTGTCGAGCGCCGCCTCCAGGCGCGCGGCGTCGGCGACCGCGGTCTGCGCGCCGCCGGGGAGGGCCTCGCCCTCCACCGGCACCGCCACGGCCCCCACCGACCAGCACGACAGCAGCCACACCAGGGACTGCCAGTGCAGGGGCAGCGCGATCGCCACCCGGTCACCGGGCTGCGTCCCGAACCCGTCCACCAGCATGTTGGCGGTCTTGGACACCCAGTTGTCCAGGGTCGCGGGGGAGAGCTCCACCCGGTTGCCCGAGGCGTCGTAGGAGGTCACGAACGGTTGTGCGGGGCTCGCGGCGACCAGGTCGCGCCACAGCCGTGCGGGAGTTTCGGACATGGGGCCACTCTAGGAGAGCCATGAAGCGTTTCATCCTGACCGGGGCTCCGGGCTCCGGCAAGACCGTCCTCCTCCGCCAGCTGGAGCTGGACGGCTACGCGGTGGTGGAGGAGGCCGCCACCGACGTCATCGCGCTCGCGCGGGCCCAAGGCAGGCCCGAGCCGTGGGCCGACGCGTCGTTCCCCGGCGAGGTGTGCGCGCTCCAGAGGCGACGCCTGGCCCGCGCCGTCGCCCCCGGCGTGTCGGTGCAGATCCATGACCGCTCCCCGGTGTGTACCTACGCGCTCGCCCGCTACCTGGGACACCCCGTCCCCCCGGAACTGCGCGGTGAACTCCGCAGGATCCGGGACGAGGAGGTGTACGAGCGGCGGGTCCTGTTCGTGGAGAACCTGGGGTTCGTCACGCGGACGGAGGCCCGGCGCGTGAGCCTCGACGAGGCACTGCGTTTCGAACGGGTCCACACCGAGGTCTACCGGGAGCTGGGCTACGACTGTGTCGCCCTCCCCGCCGGTGATCCACGCGAGCGCGCCGACGCCGTCGCGGAGGTCGTCGGGCGTCCGTGAGCCGGGCACGGCACACCTGACCGGCCGGTGTGCGTCGGCTCACCGAAACTGGAAGAGTGGGCGCATGCGCATGCCCGCCGGACGGCTCCTCGCCCGTGTCACCGCGCTCCCCGCCGTCGCCGTCGGCGCGTGGCTCCTGGTGGCCTTCCCCCTCCTGGCCCTCGGCGTGTTCACGCCGCTGGCCGCGGCGATCGTCGGAGTGCCCGCGGTGGTGGCCGCGTGCGCCCTCGTCCCCAGGCTCGTCCCGGACCTGGAGGATGTCCCCTGGTGGCCGGTCGCCCTGGTCCTGCTGATCACGGTCGCCTTCGCCGCCGTGCAGATCGCCTACCACGCCGAGGCGCTCGTCATCCGGCGCGACCCCGCCTCCTACGCCATGTACACGGTGTGGATCGCCGAGAACGGGTCCCTGCCCATCCCGCTCCAGCGCGACCTCATCGCCGGGGACGACCCCTCCCTCAGCTACCAGAGCCTGGCCCAGTACCAGCGCGGCGACGTCATCTGGCCGCAGTTCCTGGCCGGGGCGCCCCTGCTGACCGCGGTCGGCCACTGGCTGGGCGGGCTCGACGGCATGCTCCTGGCCACCCCGGTCCTGGGCGCGCTGGGCGTACTCACCTTCGCCGGGCTGACCGCGCGCCTGGTCGGCGCCCGCTGGGCGCCCCTGGCCGCGCTGGTCCTTGCGGTGTGCCTGCCCCAGCAGTGGGTGAGCCGCTTCACCTACAGCGAGCCCGCCACCCAGATCCTGCTGCTGGGCGGACTGGTTCTGGCCTACGACGCGCTGTCCAGGCGCACCGCCCTCACCGACCGCTGGTCGTCCCGGCACACCCTGGCCGCCGCCGCGGGGCTGGCGCTCGGCCTCGGCCTGGTGGTGCGCATCGACGTCCTGCGCGACCTGCTGCCGGTGGTGGGCTTCGTCGGCCTGCTGCTGCTCGCCCGCAGGGGGCAGGCCCTGCCGCTGTTGGGCGGCCTGGCCGTGGGCACCGGGATGGGGCTGTACGCGGGCTTCGGGCTGTCCGAGCCCTACCTGGACTACCTGTCCGACTCCCTCGACCCCCTGCTGATGATCTCCGGCGGCGTCGTCGCCCTCACCGTCGTGGCCACCGCCGCCCTGTGGCGCCACGGCGTGCCCCGCGTGCACCGCGTCCGGTGGCTGCCCGACCTCATGGCCGTGCTCGTCCTGGTCGCCATGATCGGGTTCGCGCTCCGCCCCGTGTTCTGGCCCGACTACGGCCACGGCAGCGACTTCACCGACCAGTGGGTCGCCGCCGTCCAGCGCTACGAGGGCCTGCCGGTGGAGGGCAGCCGCACCTACTACGACCACACCCTCTACTGGGTGGGCTGGTACGTCGGACTGGGCACCGTCCTGTTCGCCTCGTTCGGGCTGGCGATGGTCGTGCGCCGTATCGTGCAGCGCCGCGCCCCCGAGTGGGTGCTGCCCGTCATGCTGCTGGTGTGGACCGTGGGCACCACCCTGCTGCGCCCCGCCATCACCCCCGACCACCCCTGGGCCAGCCGGCGGCTCATCGCGCTGGTCATCCCCGCCTTCATCCTCTTCGCCGTCTGGTTCGCGGCCCGCCTCACCCGCTACTGCGACACCGCCGTGGAGGGGGCCGGCCCCCTCCAGCGGTCGCTCCCGGCGGTGGCCGCCGCGACCGCCGCGGCGGCGATGCTCGTCCCCACCACCGTGACCTCGGCCAACGGGATCATGGGCTACCGTCAGGACATCGGAACGGTCGAGGCCACACGTAGTCTGTGTGCGCACCTTCCGGACAACGGATCGGTCGTGGTGGTCGATTCGGGGATGGCGGGCAACTATCTGCCGCTGTTCCGGAACGTGTGCGGCCTGCCCACCGCGTCCATGGACGATCCCACGCCCCCGGACGTGGAGCGGGTCGTCGCCGAGATCAACGGCCGGGGACGCGACGCCGTGCTCGCCGCCTCGGACTGGACCCTGATCCAGGACCTGGCGGGGGACGCGGCCGAACCGGTGCGCCCCTTCCACGTGATCGCCGACATGGACCCCAGTACCCTCATGAAGCCCCCCACGGGTTCCTGGACCTTCACCGGGAGCGTGTGGGTGGCGGTCATACCAGCCTGACCCGCACACCGCGTGCGGCCACACCCGGGACGGACACATGGACACAGCCGAGGACAGCGCGGCCCCGTCGGCCGGCGGGCCACCCCCGAGGGTCACCATCGTGCTCCCCTGCTACAACGAGCAGGAGCACGTCGTGGACGAGGTCAAACGGATCTGCGCGGCGATGGACGACTCCGGGTACGGCTACGAACTGCTCGCCGTGGACGACGCCTCCACCGACGACACCCTGGCCCGCCTGCGCGACGCCGAGGCCGTCTACCCGCGCATGCGCATCATCGCCTTCGGCCACAACGGCGGCTCCGGCACGGTCCGCCGCATCGGCAGCCAGCGGGCGCGCGGCGAGTTCGTGGTGTGGACCGACGCCGACATGAGCTACCCCAACGAGCGCATCCCCGAACTCGTGCGGATGCTCGATGAGGACCCCGAGACCGACCAGATCGTGGGGGCGCGCACCCAGGAGATGGGGTCGCACAAGGCGCTGCGCGTCCCCGCCAAGTGGGTCATCCGCAAGATCGCCGAACGCCTCACCGGCACCCGCATCCCCGACCTCAACTCCGGGCTGCGCGTGTTCCGCCGCGACGTCGCCCGCCCCTACCTGCGGCTGCTGCCCCCCGGGTTCTCCTGTGTCACCACCATCACCCTGGCGTTCCTGTCCAACCAGCACCCCGTCCGGTACGTGCCCATCGCCTACGCCAAGCGGGCGGGCAAGTCCAAGTTCCACTTCCTCAAGGACGCCTACCGGTACATCCTCCAGGTGCTGCGCATGGTGATGTACTTCAACCCGCTCAAGGTCCTCATGCCGCCCGCCCTCGTGCTGCTGGGCACCGGCGCGGCCAAGTTCGTCTACGACCAGGTCAACCAGCCCTTCTACGTGCCCAACAACACCGTCATGATCCTCATGACCGGGCTGATCATCGCCGCCATCGCCCTCCTGGCCGACCTCATCGTCCGCTCCAGGGACGGCGCGTGAGCCGCCGCGTCGCCCTGGTGGGGCCCGCCCACCCCTACAAGGGCGGCGGGGCGCGCCACACCACGGAACTGGCGCACCGGCTGCGCGGCCTGGGCCACGACACGGTGATCGAGTCGTGGAGGGCGCAGTACCCCGCCGCGCTGTACCCCGGACGGCAGACCATCGACGCCCCCGAGGGCGAGCCCTAC
The DNA here is from genome assembly GCF_048060475.1 of Nocardiopsis sp. LOL_012. Lineage (NCBI taxonomy): Bacteria > Bacillati > Actinomycetota > Actinomycetes > Streptosporangiales > Nocardiopsidaceae > Nocardiopsis > Nocardiopsis sp. LOL_012. The sequence continues at coordinate 14,384 of NZ_JBHMIV010000050.1, forward strand.
CCCGACACCCGCCACCGCCTGGCCTGGTACCGGCCGGACGGGTGGTGGCGTAGCGGGCGCCGCCTGGCCGCCGAGGCCGACACCGTGGTGCTCACCGTGTTCTCACCCGTGCAGGTCCCCGCCTACCTGGGCCTGCTCGCCGGGGTGCGGTCCGCGCGTGGCGGCACCCGCGTGGTGGCGCTGTGCCACAACGTGCTGCCGCACGAGCGCCGGGCCGTGGACGTGTCGCTGATGCGGGCGCTGCTGCGGCGCGCGGACGGCGTGGTCGCCCACTCCGCCGAACAGGCCCGCCTGGCCGAGGGGCTGCGCGGACCGGGCCGCCCCCGCCCGGTGGTCGCGCACATGCCCCCGCACCTGCCCGAGACCGGCGGCCCCCTGCCCGCCGTCCCCGGCGAGCGGCGCCGCCTGCTGTTCCTGGGCATCGTGCGCCCCTACAAGGGTGTCGACCTGCTGCTGCGGGCCCTGGCCGACGGCGCCCCCGACGACGTGGCGCTCACCGTGGCCGGGGAGTTCTGGGGCGGAACGGAGGAGCTCGCCGCCCTTGCCGGGGAACTGGGGATCGCCGACCGGGTGGACCTGCGCGAGGGCTACGTGCCCGCAGGTGACCTGCCCGCGCTCTTCGCCGGAGCCGACGCCGCCGTCCTGCCCTACCGCACCGCCACCGCCAGCCAGAACGTGTGGCTGGCCCACGAACACGGCGTGCCGGTCATCGCCACCCGCGCGGGCACCCTCGCCGACCACGTGCGCGAGGGCGTCGACGGTCTGCTGTGCGCGCCCGGCGACGCCGACGGCCTCGCGCGTGCCCTGGCGGCGTTCTACGCCCCGGGCGAGCCCGAGCGGCTGCGCGCCGGGGTCCGCCCGGTGGACGCCGGGCCGTACTGGAAGGACTACGCGGACACGCTGCTGGGCGCCTGATGCGGCAGGGTACGGGGTGCCGTGCCGTCGAGGTTCGCCCTACGACGAACCTTCGCGCCGAGGTTCGCCCCAGAACGAACCTCGGCCCCCGGTCAGGCGGCGTCTGGCGCGGGCCGCCCCGCCCTGGACAGCAGGACCGACAGCCCCGCCCACGCCAGGTCGGCCACGGTCATCACCAGCCGGGAGGCCGCCGCCACCACCAGGGCCGCACCCGTGTCCACGACCGGGGCGAGCGCCACCACCAGCACCGCCTCCCGCACCCCCAGGCCGGCGGGCGCGAACACCACCAACAGCCCCAGTGTCCAGGCCAGCGCGTAGGCGCCGACCGCCGGACCGAGCGAGGGCAGGGCGTCACCGCCCACCGCCCGCACCAGCACCCACACGTGCGTGCCCAGCAGCAGCCAGGCAGCCACGGTCCAGGCGACGGCCGCCGCCATCGAGCGCCCCGGCAGGTCGAGCGGACCCGCCCCGGCCACCTCGCGGAAGCGGGCGAAGGGGCGCGCGGCCAACCGGAGGCCCCACCCCGCCACGCGCGGGTGCAGCACGCCCAGCGCCACCGGTGCCAGGGCCAGCGCCCACCACCACCGGCGGGCCGCCTCCGCCGACGCCAGCGGCAGGGCGACCGCGGCCACACACAGGCCGACGGCCACCGTCACCGCCACGGCGAGCACGGTCGCGGTCGCCCCGCGCACCCGGGGCACGTTCCAGTCCCGCGCGAGCTCCACCTGGGCGAGGAACGCCCACACCGAACCGGGCAGGTACTTGCCGAGCTGGCCGACGAACATCACCCGCGCCGCCGCGCCGCGCGGCAGCGGCGAACCCAGCCCGGCCAGCAGCGTGCGCCAGGCCAGCATCTGGCAGACCAGGCCGGCCATACCGGCGGCCACCGACACCGGCAGTGTCCACAGGGGCAGATCGGCGACCGCCTCCCGCGTCTGCTCCCAGTGCGCGTGCACGGCCAGGCCCGCACAGGCCAGGAACAGCAGGAACAGCCCCAGCCGCACCCACGGGCTGCGGCGCAGTCGGCTCAGCACCCGTCCCCTCCTCTTGCCGGTGTCACCCGATGATCCCAGACCGGGCCCGGCTCGCCGCGTCCGGGAACCCGACACCTGTCGCGATGCCCGGGACAGCGCGGCGGCCGCGTCGTAGGGTTCGCCCATGAGTGGTGCGAAGCAAGGCCCCCGCCCGTCACCGACCGTCCCCGCCCCCTCCGCGATGCGCCGCGCCCTGGCCCGCGCACGCGATGGCAAGACCCTCGACCCCGACGAGGCCGAGGTCCTCCTCCACGCCCGCGGCGAGGACCTGGACACCCTCCTCGACCACGCGGGGCGCGTCCGCGACGCCGGGCTGGAGGCTGCCGGACGGCCGGGCACCGTCACCTACAGCCGCAAGGTCTTCGTGCCGCTGACCCGGCTGTGCCGGGACCGGTGCCACTACTGCACGTTCGCGACGGTCCCCGGCCGCCTGGAGTCGCCCTTCCTCTCGCCCGACGAGGTCCTGGAGACCGCCCGGCAGGGGGCCGCCCTGGGCTGCAAGGAGGCCCTGTTCACGCTCGGCGACCGCCCCGAGGACCGGTGGGCGGCCGCCGCCGAGTGGCTGCACGCCCACGGCTACGACGACACCCTCTCCTACGTGCGCGCCATGGCGGTCCTGGTCCTGGAGGAGACCGGCTTGCTGCCGCACCTCAACCCGGGCGTGCTCACCTGGTCCGACCTCCAGCGGCTCAAACCCGTCGCGCCGTCGATGGGCATGATGTTGGAGACCACCTCCACCCGCCTGTTCACCGAACCGGGGCAGGCCCACTACGGCAGCCCGGACAAGGACCCGGCCGTGCGGCTGCGCGTGCTGGAGGACGCGGGCCGCTCCAGCGTGCCGTTCACCACCGGAATGCTGCTGGGGATCGGCGAGAACCACCGCGAGCGCGCCGAGACGGTCTTCGCGATCCGCGCCGCCGCCCGGCGCCACGGCGGCGTCCAGGAGGTCATCGTCCAGAACTTCCGCGCCAAGCCCGGCACGGCGATGATGCACCGCCCCGACGCCGAACGCGAGGAGATGGCCGCCGCCGTGGCCGTCACCCGGCTGGTCATGGGGCCGAGGGCGCACGTCCAGGCACCGCCCAACCTCATCGGCGCCGAGCACGGGGGCGTGGACGAGTACGCGCTCATGCTCCGCGCGGGCATCGACGACTGGGGCGGGGTCTCCCCGCTCACCCCCGACCACGTCAACCCGGAGCGGCCCTGGCCGCAGATCGACGACCTCGCCGCGCGCACCGCCGCGTCCGGGTTCGATCTCAGGGAGCGGCTCACCGTCTACCCGGAGTACGTGCGCGCGGGCGAGCCGTGGCTGGACCCGCGGATCGCCGGGCACGTGGCCGCGCTCGCCGACCCGGAGACCGGGCTGGCAGCCGAGGGCGCGCCCGTGGCGGGCCGCCCCTGGCAGGAGCCGGAGGCCGTGCTGGTCGCCTCGGGCCGCACCGACCTGCACACCGGGATCGACGTGCGGGGGCGCACCGGCGACCGCCGCGGCGACTTCGACTCGGTGTACGGGGACTGGGACACGCTGGCGGACGGAGTGGACCGCGAGGGCGCCGTCCCCCGCAGGTTCGACCCCGACATCGCCGCCGCGCTGCGCAGCGCCGAGGCCGACCCGGCCGGGATCTCCGACGGTGAGGCGCTCGCCCTGCTGCACGCAGACGGCCCCGAACTGGAGGCGCTGGCCGGCCTGGCCGACCGGGTGCGCCGCGACACGGTCGGCGACGAGGTCACCTACGTGGTGACCAGGAACATCAACTTCACCAATGTCTGCTACACCGGCTGCCGGTTCTGCGCCTTCGCCCAGCGCCGCACGGACGCCGACGCCTACACGCTCTCCCTGGAGCAGGTCGCCGACCGCGCCGAGGAGGCGTGGGGGGCCGGGGCCACCGAGGTGTGCATGCAGGGCGGCATCCACCCGGACCTGCCCGGCGACGCCTACTTCGACCTGGCCGCGGCCGTGCGCGAGCGGGTCCCGGAGATGCACGTCCACGCCTTCAGCCCGATGGAGGTGGTCAACGGGGCCTCCCGCAGCGGCCTGCCGGTGCGGGAGTGGCTGGTGCGGGCGCGCGAGGCGGGGCTCGGCTCGCTCCCGGGGACGGCCGCGGAGATCCTCGACGACGAGGTCCGCTGGATCCTCACCAAGGGGAAGCTGCCCGCCGACGCGTGGGTGGAGGTGATCACGGCCGCGCACGACCTGGGGATCCCCACCACGTCCACGATGATGTACGGCCACGTGGACGCGCCCCGCCACTGGGTGGCCCACATCAGGCTGCTGCGCTCGCTCCAGGAGCGGTCGGTGGAGCGCAACGGCCGGCCCGGGTTCACGGAGTTCGTGCCGCTGCCGTTCGTGCACACCAACGCGCCGCTGTACCTGGCGGGGCTGGCGCGGACGGGGCCCACGGTGCGGGAGAACCGGGCGGTGCACGCGCTGGCCCGGCTGCTGCTGCACGGGGCGATCGACAACGTCCAGTGCTCGTGGGTCAAGCTCGCCGAGGACACCTGCCGGGACCTGTTGCGCGGGGGCGTCAACGACGTGGGCGGCACCCTGATGGAGGAGACGATCAGCCGCATGGCGGGGTCGGGGCAGGGGTCCTACAAGACGATCGGCGACATCCGCGCCCTCGTGGAACCGACGGGGCGTCCGCTGCGCCAGCGCACCACGCTCTACGGGCCGGTCCCCGAGGAGCGGCGCCGGGCGGCCGAGGCCAGCGGCGGTGTCGCCGACAGCGTCCGCCGCCGCGCCCTGCCGCTGGTGTGAGCCGGTGCGCCGTTGCCCCGGACAGGAGGGTATGAGCGGAGTATGACGAACAAGCGCGTCACCATCAGCGTCCCGGAGGAGATCGTGGCCAAGGCCCAGCGCGCCGTCGATTCCGGCCAGGCCGGTTCCGTCTCCGCGTACTTCACCGAACTCGCGGAGACGGCCCCTGATTGGGCGGATGCGGAACAGTTGGCCACTGAGATTCTGGAGGAATCGGGTGGAACGACCGCTGAGGACGAGGAGTGGGTCGAAAGCGTGCTCAGCGGGGCGAGGCGCTCCGTAGAGTCCGCTGCATGAATGCGGACGTCGTCGTCTTCGACACGGGAGCACTGATCGCGCTCGAACGTCGGCAGGCCAGGATGTGGAGACTGGTCCAGCGTGTGGTCAGAGAGCACCGCAGGATCATCGTCCCGGCCGGTGTGCTGGCCCAGGCGTGGCGAGACGACACGCGCCAACACGCCATCTCCCGTCTGATCAAGGGGCGCACCACCCTGATCGACCCCCTGAACAAGGAGACGGCCAGGCAGGCGGGTGCCCTCCTGGGCAGGGCCGGAGCCAGCGATGTGGTGGACGGTCACGTCGCGCTTCTTGGGGCCAAGTTCCGTGCACCGGTCCTCACCTCCGACCCCGACGCCATCGGCAAGATCGACCCCGCCCTCACGATCGTGTGTATCTGATCCGAGCGGGCCGCCCGCGGTCCCGGGCACGGCGGCGCCTCCGGTCGCGGAGGAGGGCCGCGTCCGGAGGCGCCGGGTGCGGGCGGGCCGTCGCGCGAGTCGGGGAAGCACGGCGGGCCGCCGGGATGAGGCGGGACCCTGCTCGCGGTCCCGCCCCGGGTCAGCAGGATCCGAGGGTCTCCCAGACGCCCCACCGGCCGGTGGTGCCGGGCTCCTCGCCCCGCGTCCACCACTTGGCGCGGTACTCCGCGCCCTCGTGGGAGACGGTGTCGCCGCCGGTGTAGACGGCGGCCGGCGACCAGGCCGGGAGGGCGCAGTCGGCGGGCGGGCCGGTGGGCTCCTCCGTCGGTTCCCCGGTCGGTTCGCCGGTGGGCTCGTCCGTGGGCGGGTCGGTCGGCTCACCCGGACCGGAGCCCAAGCGGGCGGAGACGGTGTCCGCGAACGCGTAGCCGTTGGTCGCGTCCCAGTTCACCGACCACGTCATGACACCGCCGATCGGGCCGTAGGGGGTGTCGGGGGAGAAGCTCCCACAGTTGGTGCCCGCCTCCAGGCAGTCGAGGGCGGCGACGATCTCGCTCGGCGGCATGTACCCGCCGCCCGCGGCCGAGGGCACGGCGGGCAGCCCCAGGCCGACCTGGCTCGGGGACAGGCCCATCTCCAGCTGGATGCAGGCCAGTGCGGCGACGAAGTCGGGCGTGCCCTGGGCGTAGACCTGGTCGTCGCACCCCAGCATGGTGCCGGAGTTGTAGTACTGCATGTTGACGATGGTGAGGATGTCGCCGATGTTGGACGCCAGTTCGTAGTACGGCGCGGTCTCGTACTGGAAGTCGATGGTCTGCGGCGCCATCGTGATGATCAGGTCCGGTCCGGCGTCGGCGCTGAGGTCGCGCAGGGCCGCTTCCATGTACTGGGCGTTGATGCCGTGTTCGAGGTCGATGTCGATCCCGTCGAACCCGTACTCCAGCATGAGCGCGTGGGCGGTGTCGGCGAAGTTCCGGGCCTGGGCGGCGTTGGCGACGCTCACGTGCCCGAGTTCGCCGCCCACGGAGAGGACCACCTTGCGACCCTCGGCCTGGATCGCGGCGATGTCGGCGCGGAAGCGGTCCTCGGTGTAGCCGTCCAGTTCGCCGACGGCGAGGTCGAACGTGATGCCGCCGTCGAGTGTGGGGTGGTTGTCGGCGAAGGCGACGGCGACGAGGTTGTACTCCGAGGGGATGTCGGCGAGCGTCAGGACGGTCGACCCGTTGTCGAAGTTGTGCCAGTAGCCGGTGAGCCACTGTTCGCTGCGCTCCTCGGCGGCCAGGGCGAACGGCGCGGCGGCCGTCAGCAGGGCGGTGGCGAGGGCGGCGGCTCCGGCGGCCAGGGCGGTCCTGGCGCGGGAAGCCCCTGTCCCGGGGCGGTTTCTCTTGCGGACGAGGCCGAGCATGGGGGGTGCTCCTTTGACGTCGATCGGGGGAGGGGTGGCAGTGAGGCCCCTAATAGTTAAGAAACCTTAAAATTTAAGGCGCCCCGAGTCAACGGAAACAGTAAAGAAAGTTTGCTGTTCTGTCGGGTACCTGGTTCCACACGAACGGCCGACGCGCTGGGGCGCGTCGGCCGTTCGTGTGGAGAGCGCGGGGTCAGCGCACCGCGACGAAGTCCTCCGGGTCCCGGGGCGGCCGGTCCCGGGGCGGCTCCGCCGCGTGGCCCACGGCCACCGCACCCATCGGCTCCCAGTCCTCCGGGACCTCCAGCACCTCGCGCACCACGTCCGGGCAGAACATGGTCGAGGAGATCCACGCCGAACCCAGGCCCTCCATGGCCAGGCCCACCAGCAGGCTCTGCACCCCGGCACCCATCGCCACCAGGAACATCGACCGCTCGGCGCCGGCGCGGCGCGCGTCGGGGTAGGGGTGCGCTCCGTCGGCCACCAGGAACGGCACCACCAGGTACGGGGCGCCGCGCAACACGTCGCCGCGCCTGGTCCTCCGCGCGATCCGCTCCTCGGAGAAGCCGTCGCCGCGCAGGTCGGCCACCCACGCCTGGAGCATGGCCTCCAGCAGCCTCTCGCGCGTGCGGGCCGACTCCACCAGTACGTACCGCCACGGCGTGGTGTGGTGGGGCGCGGGCGCCGTCACCGCGGTGCCCACCGCCCGCCGGACGGCGCCCGGGTCCACCGGTTCGTCGGTGAAGGAACGCACCGTGCGCCGGGCCGGGACCACGTCGCGCGAGCCGTACCGGAACAGGTCGTCGTCGGCGGAGCGCACCAGGGCGGCCGCGCCGGGGCCGTCCTCGGCGGTGACCAGGCGGCCCAGACCGCTGACCACCGCCACCGGGACGCCGTCGGTCTTGCCCTTGACCAGCTCGCCCGCGCCCGCCACCTCGTCGGCCAGCGCGTTCACGGTCGCCACCATGGGCGTACCGTGGCTGTCGGGGGTGCCACGCAGGTCCTGGAGGGGCGGCAGCCCGGCCAGGCCGAGCGCGATGTCGGTCTGACCCACCCGCCAGGGGCGGCCGAAGGTGTCGGAGACCAGCACGGCCACGTTCACCCCCAGCCGTGCCCGCAGCGCCGCCCTCAGGGAGCGGGCCGAGGCGTCGGGGTCCTCCGGCAGCAGGAGCACCGTCCCGGGTTCGACGTTGGAGGCGTCCACCCCGGCCGCCGCCATCACCATGCCGCGGCGGTCCTGAACGATCCTGGTCCGGCCCGCCCGCGCCACCGTCCGGACGGCCTCGGCGTCGACCGCCTCCTCGCGGTCCATCCGGCGGTCGCGCCCCTCGGCCTTGCTGACGACCTTGGAGGTGACGACCAGTACGTCGCCGTCGGCCAAGGGGGTGCCGGAGGCGTCGGCGGCGTTGGCGATCAGGGCGGCCAGGTCGTCGCCGGGGCGCACCTCGGGGATCCCGGCCAGCCCGCGGATCCCGACCGGCGGGGTCATCCCTCGGCCTCCGACAGTTCGACGGCCAGGTCCACCGCGGCGCGGGCGAGCGCCTCGGTCGCGGCGGGGTCGCTCATGTACAGCGGGCGCGAGCGCACCTCGATCCCCGCGGCCTCCGTCCCCGCGTCGGCCTCGTCGACCAGCCACCCGTCCAGCAGGTCCGCCCCCAGGTGCTCGGCGACGGCGCCCGCGTCGGTCTCCACGCCGATGGCGGCCAGGCAGGCGTCGGCCATGCCGCGCACGGGCGCGCCGCCGATGATCGGGGAGACGCCCACCACGGTCTTGGCGGCCATGGCGTCGCGGATACCGGGCACGCCCAGGACGGAGCCGACGCTGACCACCGGGTTGGACGGCGGCAGGATCACGGCGTCCGCTTCGGCGATGGCCTTGAGCACGCCGGGGGCGGGGGTGGACGACTCCGCGCCCACGGAGACGATCTGCCGCGCGGGCAGGGCGGCCCGGTGCCGGATCCACCACTCCTGGAAGTGGATGGCGCGGGGACCCTCGCCCTCGTCGACCACCACGTGCGTCTCGACCTGGTCGTCGGTCATGGGGATCAGGCGCACGCCCGGCTTCCAGCGGTCACACAGCGCTTCGGTGACGGCGGAGAGGGGATATCCTGCGGCGAGCATCTGCGCTCGAACGATATGGGTGGCGGTGTCCCGGTCGCCCAGACCGAACCAGGTGGGCCGCATCCCGTAGGCGGCGAGTTCCTCCTTGACGGTGAAGGACTCGTCGGCTCTGCCCCAGCCCCGTTCCTCGTCGATGCCCCCGCCCAGGGTGTACATCACCGTGTCCAGGTCCGGGCAGATCCTGAGTCCGAACAGGGTGATGTCGTCGCCGGTGTTGCCGATGACGGTGACGGTGCTCTCAGTGCTGTGCTCTCCGGTGGTCGGGGCGCCGGTTCCGAGGGCGGCCCTGAGGCCGCGCAGGAAGCGTGCTCCGCCGATACCTCCGGCCGGTACGACTATCCGCATGCGTCCAAGTCTGGCAGGCTGGGGGCATGTATGCGTCGTGTGCCCCGCTGATGGGCGGTCCCGGTACCACGTGACCGGATCCGCGTCTGAGAGTCTGAGAACTCCAGGGCCGTGACCACCGTCCCACCAGTGGGCCGCCGTCCGACACCTCCCTGTTCGTCCGGGGCGCAACCGATGCACCAGACAGCCTGACCATATGCCAAGCTTCCCCCGACGCGACGGCGAGGAAGCAGCGGAGGGGAACCTCTCTTGAACAACGAAACACTCGAACGCCTGCGCCCGCTGGGGGTCTGGGTTCTGCTCGGTGCCGCGGGCGCTTCCCAACTCGCGGGGCTGATCCGCCTGATCGTCGGGATGAGCGACGGCAGCTTCTCCGGCGGGGTGGCCAGCGCGAGCGGCCACTTCTTCGGCCTGTGGACGACGGCCCTGATCGCGGGCGCGGTCGCGCTGGCGCTGAGCAGTGAGCGCACCCGGTCCGCGGTCCGGCCCGTGGTGATCACCGCCATGGTCATGGCGGGCATCGGCCTCGTCTTCGCCGCGATCCACCTGATCACCGGGTTCATCGGCGTCTATAACCCCGCGTACGGTTTCGCGAACCTCTTCTCGACCCTGGCGAGCGGTGCCGTGCTGGGCGTGGTCGGGTTCGGGCTGCTCAAGGTCTTCAAGGACCCGGCGCTGGTGCCGCAGGCGCCCGCGCAGCCCCAGTACAACCAGGGCTTCCCGCAGGCGACCGGCCAGCAGCAGGCCTATGCCTACGACCCTCAGCAGGCCTACCAGCAGCAGGTCTACGG